>JBARZW010000125.1:0-1790 GCA_049650305.1 Promineifilaceae bacterium (SeqCode) | reverse complement strand
AGCCAGCTCGCCGGAGTAGTCTCACTGTCGCAACGCCAACTTCAGGCATCAGTTGGTCGACGATGCAAGTTACAAAAAGAGCGACGCGACGGGGCTCGTCCATTGCCTAATTCTAACCATGTATGTTCGAGCTGACTAATCGAACAAGGAACTTCTCGACCGCGCTACACGTTCTTCGCCGATAGCCTGACATGTGGATATTAGAGCGGTTGAGAGGGAAATTGTTCACCAGTTCCATCTTGGTTCGGTCTAATTGAGTGCGGGCAGACTCCTGGAGATATATTTCATGTTCTTCAATAACAAGGCGCTCAGATTGACCAGGCAATCAAAGAAGGAGCCGGCATGGCTGCCCATGCGGTAGCTTGCTTTGACAAGCACAGCCCTTTTACCTGAACCAAGAGTCGCGGAATGTATCCCCCGAGTAGAGTTCGGGAGGCGGGTCGCGCGGTCTGCATGGAACAGAGGCCCTGGTCATGAAGCAGATGGAGCGGTTATTCGATTACTTGACTCTGGACCGCCTGTTCGACACCACGAACACCGACTCCTAAGTGGAGGGGAGCGGGATCACTTTCCCGTCGTATGAGACGTATGCGGACAATATCCTCGGCTATTATCTTGCCAGTAATTGGGGAAAGAGGACGCCGGCAAACGGCTATCCTATGCTTTTTCTACCGGCGCTCGTCCGGGTGAACGGCTTTTATAATCAGAGCGCCGCCAAGAACGCCTGTGTCATGCAGTTGCTTTGACTTGCTGTAACCAGTCGACCACCGGCCGGCCGTTATCGCCGAGAAGATCGTCCGCGGCCTGGAAGTAGGCATTCAGATAGCTGGCCAATATCTCAGATGGCAGTCCCCGGTTTCTTAGGAGACCATCGATCCAATCAAGCTCCTGACCGGCATAGGTCAAGTCGCCAAGAAAGAGGGCCGCCTGGATATCCCTGGTGAAGTTGAAATTAGCTATCTCCAACGACCCGGGTGGCATTTGCCCTGATAAACTCTGTCTAACCGCTAACTCAATGGTCGGACCATGTTCCTGGAAATCCTTAAGGGCGTCCTGATACCGATCATCCTCAGTAGAGCGAGCTGGTTGGGGAAAAGATGAGGCTAGCACTTGGGCCACTATACCGGGAATAGCCTCCAACCGTTCCCCAAGATAAGCGCCTGGTATCTGGCCTTTTAATTCAGGTATCTTGCGGAATATTCGGCCGCCATAGGCCAATGGGAGGCCAACCCTTTGGGCGAGCAAAGCCACTTCACGCAGGCTGCCTGCGGTGAAGAGTTGTTGGGCCGACAGGAGTGCTAGATCGAAGCGGGCCGGGTCGAGAAGGGTCTCGTAGCTTTCCAGGGGGACATTCGCGCCCAAATAGACCACATCCCACCCCCGTCTTCGCAGGAGTAAGGTGATCATCAAAAGAGCCAGGTCATGTTGTTCACCTGGCGCCGCCCCGACAAGGATTTTTTCTGATCGCGTCGGCGAAGGCGCGGCCGAGATTAGGGCTTCCAGCTGGCGCCTGGCGATCTCAGAGGCGAAGTGCTCCTGCTCGACAGTTATCTGGCCCTCGTACCAGCCGTCACCGACCTGTCTCAATCCATCGAAAATAAGCTGCAAGCACACATCTTCAACCGCATACAGGGCGAATGCTTCGGAGAGAATCCGGGCCGAGGCCCTCTCGTCAAAAGCGTTACAGCTGGACACCCATAGCGCTCTCAGCTCAACCAACCCTTGGCCCCCGGAAGAGGGCACTGGCACCAGAGCAGAAGGTGTAGGTGAAAATTCGGTCATCAGCAAGG
>JBARZW010000124.1:0-3772 GCA_049650305.1 Promineifilaceae bacterium (SeqCode) | reverse complement strand
GACAATAAGTGGTGTCAGATCAAAGATCGGCCATACTCGGATAAACAGATTCACTTGCGCTAATGCATCATCTGAACTTAATGGGGGTGACAGCTTTCTAGTACTTACGCTGAAGAATTCAGCCAGACTTGGGCTTTGTAGAAGACAGCCTCAAACCGTATGCGAAGAAGAGCGTCCTTAGCTTCACCGGGAAGTTCGAATCGGCCGCGGTACCAGGCGATGCCGCTGAAATCGGAGTGGCCCGGCATTGGGTTCCAGCTATGAGGCACCTCCACCGATTCCCAGGTGGAGTCATCATACTGAACTTCTGCCCAATTATTAGTTAATCCGATCTCGCCCGGATCTGGGGAGAACTGCCATTGGCCGTTAAGAAGTGTTGTGCCCCGGGGATGTGATTCCGGGAGAAGTGGTTGTCTAATGTCCATCGTAACATCTGTAGGCAAAATCATCGAACTAGGCGTGTCGGTAGCAGCCATTTCTTGCCCGCAGCCAGCCACAAGTGAAACGAGACAAAACACCAACACATAAAAAAGGATCTGTTTCGAATAATCTTTTACCATGTTTAACAGCTCACAACTCTTGTCCTTCCTGGTCAATCAAAGATGCAGAATTTAGCGGGAGCTGCACAGGTCGCCCGTCATTTGTTGATGAAATGCGTAAGGCTGTAATAATCTCTTGATCCAGGCGACCCTGGTGGGGTCCATAGGTGGGTTCAATTCCGTAACGAACAGCATCGACTAGCGATAACAGGCAACCGGCTACGCCAATTTCGTCATCATGCCATTGAACCCCATGCCCTTGCTGAGAAGGACGAAAGGGATTATCCCAGCGGATGATGGGAAGATTCGGGTCTCCGGTGTGAGCTACCATAGCTATCAAAGCCCCACCATCGACACGTTCCCATCGACGTTCGAGAGTAATGAATCGCGGCATCTCTCCGCCAGGAGCCAATAGAGAAAGGTGTTCCTCTGTGTCCAATCCAACTCCAACGGTGATACCCATGCCCTTTTCGGCCAGGAATCGACTACTACGCCACCAGCGTAGGGCGGAATCATAGCCAACGTCAGTCCAATGGAAGATGCCAACTTTGCCGTTAACAAATTCAACCATGCCATGTTCTTGTGTTTCAGTTCGGCTATCGTGACTCTTTCCGAGGCGGGACCAATGGGGCATGAGATCATATTCACGTACGAGTCCCGTCACTTTGGTGGGACGGCTGTCTAGACCAAGATAACTGCGCATGATGCTTACGCCATGGTAACCGTGCCCAGCGAAGTCATTAAAGCTACTGTAGACCTGGCCAAATAGTCCGGAGGCGATGAGTTTGAGTTTAATCTGTTCCAGCGGCCGTCGGTGGAATTGTTCGGCGATCTCGATCTTGACTTCTCTTTCGGCTGCGGCAGCCATGATTGCATCGGCCTCGCTGAGCTTGTGAGAGATAGGGGTTTCTAGTAGCACATGAAGGCCGTGTTCGACGGCCATCAATCCCACTTCACCATTGGCGTGATAAGCGACACTGACGATTCCGATTAACGGAGCAGTCTCACGAATGAGACGGTAGAGGTCGGTGTACCATGGCACTTCCAAGCTGTCTCCCAGCCGCTTGGCTGACTCAACGCTCCGTCCCCAGACAGATACAAGTTCTACTTCCCCGGGCAGTGCCTTCAGGAGCGGCCCGTAAAGGTAATTGGAGCGATTGGCGGTGCCGATGAGCGATACACGCAATGGTTGTTTCATGGAGAACAAAACTTCCGATGCAGATTCATGGATTTATGATTACCTTTAATCCTTGTCGCGACTCCGCGAACGTGAAAGCATCGACACTATCCTCCAGCGGAAATTGGTGGCTGATCAGCGATTGGACATCCACTAGATTTTTTTCGACCAGCTCTATTGCCCTGGGATAAGTATGCTTCATCCTGCGGACGATCTTAATCGTTAATCCCTTCCTACGGGCAGTGGAGGCTCTGAATGATGTACGGTCATCTCGCGGAATGCCACAGATGATGACCCTTCCGCCAGGTTTACAGCTTTCAACGGCCGTTTCCACTGCTCCCTGCTCGCCGGCGGTTTCAAAAGAGACATCGATGCCTCGCCCTTTGGTCGCAGCCGATATTTGAGCTCTTTCTGCACCGCTTTTGACCAAATAAAGCTTGGTCGCTCCCATCTGTTCGGCTGCTTCTAAGCGATGCAGAAATTTGTCGGTGGCGATAATCTCAACGGCGCCGGACAGCCTCGCTAATTGGACAACTAATAGTCCGATGGGACCACATCCATAAACTCCGACACACATCCCTGTCCTGAGTTTCCCTAGGTCGACGGTATGCAGGGCAACACCGAGGGGCTCGAGCATCGCCCCCATGCCTTCCGAGAATGTGTCCGGGATAGGAAATATAGACGCCTCAGGCCAGGCCATGTATTCCCTAAGGGCGCCGTCTTGCGGGGCTTGACCGGCGAAGCTGTGGTAAGGACACAAATTCGGGTTGCCTTCAACGCAGAATTCGCAGTCTCCACAGGATATCGTTGGTTCTACTGCCACTCGGATCCCGGCCCGCTCGCCATCCACAATCACACCAGAGAATTCGTGTCCTAATATTAAGGGGTCACGTAACACGGCAGTGCCGGTGGTTCCTTCAGCAAACCAATGGATATCTGAGCCGCAAATACCAACAGCAGTCACCCGTATAAGAACTTCGCCTTTGTTGACCTCAGCTATAGGCTCTTCGCCTAGCCTGAGGTCACGAATACCATGCAGTCGTAAGGATTTCACTGTACACCTCAGCCGGAATAATCTGAAGCACAACGAAAACCACGGTTAGAGGCCCCAAGTTTGGGATAACCCTTTGTCCGGTATGTTGTTTCAGAGAAACCGTGATAGTGGCTTCCAAAAGAATTTGTTCGAACGACTCGGTATTCGCCGCTATCTGGTCCTTGGGGATTGATCCGCGATGCATTCGAATAATATCGCTCGTAGTACCAGTCGTTTACCCATTCCCGAAGATTCCCACCTAAATTAAACACCCCGACCCAAGAAATTCCCCCTGGCAAACCTCCAAATTCTGCAGGCTGGTTCAAAGCGTTCCCACCGTAGACAACATTTTTGGCGTCCCATTTATTCCCCCACGTGAATAGGAGACCGTCCGGTCCCCGTGCCGCGTACTCCCATTCAGCTTCGGTAGGAAGTCGTGCGCCGCAGTCAGCACAATGGGCCGAGGCGTCCATCCAAGATACACAATTCCGGGGCTGTTTCGGAAGCGAGGACGATTGTTCATAGCCGATTGACCCAAATTGTTCGTTTGTCACCTCATACACATCTATCCAATAAGGATCTTCAAAACACACCTCATGTCGAGGCCTTTGATCGGGCTGAGAGCTATCACTGCCCATCATAAAACAGCCCGGTGGTACAAGAGCCATTTCTGATCCTTCTATAAACTCGGTTTGCGGTTTCCAGTCATCATTGACTTTAACATGATCATCTCGAGACCGGCAGCCAATAAGGAACAACGATAACGCTAGGACAAAGTAACCTGACGCTTTCATTACAATGTCCGATCCTTGCGGCCTGTTCAATCTACGGGTTTATCAGATCCTCAACCATGCCATAGTCATCCGCTTCTTCGATGTGATTATCTATTAGCTATTTGCGATCGTAGATCACCAGTTTGGTCCGAACTGTAACGACGAAAAAACCACTGATGATGTCGGAAAACTGTTCGACTTGATTTATCGGCGAAAAGTGATTTGTATCCGATATCATCCCAAATTTACT
>JBARZW010000123.1:0-6846 GCA_049650305.1 Promineifilaceae bacterium (SeqCode) | reverse complement strand
GATGGCCTCATCGTATTGTATGGAAGAGATGAGACAACCAATAGAATACCTGGGACTCGTGTCTATCAGAACAAATATCCGTTTGCGGCTGTTCTTGAAACGGGAGCCGGTGTTGATTACGTTTCTGTTGCCAATAACGATGGCTGCGAAAACTGCCACACGACGCCCTACCTAAAGCACAGTTACATCTACGGGCAGGTGGATAGCGATCCCGCAACTGACTTCTATGTCTGTAAAGGTTGCCACCTGGATAACGGCGAAGGTGGCCATCTCGATTGGCAGCTTTTGGTTGATGATCCTGCGCTGGCTGTTGAGTATCTCGCAGACGAAACTGTTTTGACGCCTGAGCAGGTAGAACAGTACGCGTACAAGACGAGGCTCATGAATGACGTGCATATGTCGCATGCCATGGAATTCCCCTATCCTCAGTCCATGTCAAACTGCATCACATGCCACGAAGGCAAACTTGATAGAGTGTTGACAGACGATAACTTTGTTGTAGAGACCTGTAAGAGCTGTCACCCCGTGACCGGTGCAGTAGCACTCGATCCTGCGGATGAAAGTGGGGAAGATACACTCTATGATACTACTGAGCTCGCACTAAAAACCATATTACCCGAGGGAATTCATGGCGATATGGATTTGGATACAGAGGATTGTACAGCCTGCCATAGTGAAGGAGGCATCGCACCAGTATTCAGTGAAATTCACACCGGTTATGACACGGTGATCTATGCCGCTGAAGATCTTAAGTATTCTGACGCCATTGTCGTCAGCATTGATGATGCTTCTGTAGCCGACAACCAGATTACTATCCAATTCAGCGCGGACGAAGATCCAAATCTTGACGGGCTCGATGTGGCGGACATTGTACCCACCGTGATGGTCGGAATGTATGGTTGGGACACGAAGGATTTCATCATTGGCCCGCACGAAAGACTTGTTGACGATAATAACGATGGTGAAATTTCCGGAAGCAGTGGCGACCAGAGAGCTCTGGAATATGAAGTAGGTGCTGAGCACCCACGCGCTACGACAGTGTCGGCAGCAGACGGCAGCTGGGAAGTCATCGTAGACATGTCGACTTGGGCTGACCTGATCGATGATGGTACGGTCGAGAGAGTGGAAATTGCTGTTTTGGCGGAACTGGAAGATGCTGATGGTGTTGCCCTTGCACTCAATGCTCCGTCCAGAACCTTTGATCTTGCCACTAATGATTTTGATGATGAGTTCTACGACCCCATTGTTAAGGTAACGGATGGCTGTAACAACTGCCATGAGGCGCTTGCAACAACCTTCCATTCACCGAATAGAGGTGGGAATATCGTTGTCTGTAGGATGTGTCACATTACGAAGAGTGGCGGTTCTCATCTGGAAATGCAGTCGAGGTCGATTGACTCCTATGTCCATGCGATCCATTCGTTCCAGGCATTCGATATTGGCGATATCAATTTCGCCGAGCCAGTGGAAGCGTTGCATTATGAGCATCACATCGGGTTCCCATTTCCTACGCATGACGTTACAAACTGCGGGGCCTGCCACCTTGAAGGTACAAATAATGTGCCGGATCAGTCCGCTTCGCTTCCTGGTTTGTCTTCGGCGTCTGATTCCCCACTTAATGGCTGGGATAGAAACATCGGTGAGGTGCCGGCTTATATCACCGGTCCAGCTTCAAGGGCCTGCGGTGGATGTCATAGGGCTGTACTGATCAACGAGGATGCGGCTGGTGAACTTATGTCCTTCAACCAGCATACGAAGCAGGGTGGTTATCTTATCGAGGGGGGCGCCAACAATCAGGAAACCCAAGACATTCTCATGTCGGTAATCGACGAAGTCATGGCAAACTATAAGTAAGGAAGGAATGCGAGGTGGGCTTCAGCCCACCTCAGTCAAGTAAAAAGGGCCCTTCGGGGCCCTTTTTGGTTATGTGGCAATAAATGCCAAACTGCAGTGTCCTCAGTTGTGATACACAATGATCAACACAAAACTAGGCGGCTTGCATGGCGGACGCAATCAAATGGCGACATTACCAACCCGAAATCAGCCTTTTGACCGCGTGTTGGAATATATCCATTTTCCCAGGTGTACACGGACGAAGGCCATTCCGGACGTACTGCCGACAGGCCGGCGTTCGAACAGGTAGGCAGTGATGCCCGCCGGCGAAAATTCGATGCCATCATCGTCCAAGAATTCGACCGATTCGCCCGCAACCGCACCGAGACATTGGCCGTCAAGTCACTGTTACGCCACGATTATGGTATCAAGATCTTTTCCGTCAGCGAACCTTCTGAAGACAGCGACGGCCCCATGGACGCACTTATCGAAGGAATCATGGAATCTGTGGCCGACTGGTACAGCCAGAATCTAAGCGTGGAAACCGCTAAAGGCAAAAAAGAACGCAGTCTGCAAGGAAAACACAACATTCGTGCCCCCTTTGGCACCAGAAAGAAGGCCGACAAAATTCTGGTTCCCGACGAGAACGAACTACCTGGCTTGATTCTGGCATTTGAGAGCTACGCGTCTGACAAATACAGTGACGGAGATATCGCCCACCTGCTCAATCAGAACGGCTATTTCAGCAAGACTGGTCGCCTCTTCTCAACAGAGACCGTGAGAAGTATGCTGCAGAACCGCACCTGTTTGGGGAAGATCAAATACCAGAAATACAGACAAAAGTCCGACGGCCGGCGTTCCTATGCAGAACCAATTGAAAGGCACGAAGGGCAGTATGAGGCCGTGTTCGATGAAGACCTCTTCGAACAATGCCAACAGATGCGCGCCAAGCGCCGTTCCCATCGCCAAGCGACACCCAAGTACAACCCCTATCTACTTCGCAATATCATCTACTGCCATCGCTGCTGCAGCCATCCTCCTGAGGGAAAGCTTTTTCGTCAATACGGCAAGATGCGACCCCAGTCGCGGGACCGGGCCATTCATCGACTTTATCGTTGCCGAGCCCGTGAACTTGGGCATGAATGTGAACAAGGAGGTGTAGATGTAGAAATCATGTTTAAGACGGACTCGTACAAAAGCTAGCAGAGTGCCCCATTCTGATTACCTGTAATGGATCAAGTTAAGGCAGGGTGCGCTTGTAGATCGAGACTTTTTTGAAAGGATTTTTTTAAGCCGCGGCCAATTATCAGGATTTTGCACAGACCTTCCTTATAGTGCGCGAGATGTCTTTGGAAAAGGGGAGTTTCTGGCTGAATGATTCAAGTGCACAATGCACTGGATGGCGGTTTAGATGCCTCGCACCTACTGTGTGTGTCCACGAAATCGGTGTCAGACCAAGACAACGACACCAGCTGAGAGCAAAATGGAATGAAAGTTAGGGTGAGCAGAGAGACGGCTGAATGCCGGAAGGAGGCACGAACGCCCCATATCCCGATTCCAGAAAAGACCTCTACTTAAATCCCTGCTAAGAAAGTTAGAGACGCGTCAAATCTTGCGGCACAAGCCGATTGTGAACACATGAGGATGGCATGGCAGGGTGATTTGCCATCCGGGCACAATGAGATCTGGGGCTAAATCCGTCACCAGAACCATTATTGGACCTAATTATTTAAAGCACCGGCGGCGATCCAGTCGAGGATAATCTGGATCAACTCCTCCTGCAGAGGTCGTAAGGGTGGGGGAGGCATCAGATCACCCTCCTCATGGATGCCGAGGAGCTTCTGAGCTAAGAGGCTGCCATCGATATCTCCCGGTATGACAACTGGACCATTATCGCCGGTGGTCATCAATAGATCATAGGTGGAGGCGTCCCAGCCGCCATCCGTTCCGTGACAACCCACACAGCGGGATTCCAAGATAGGAAATACGATTGACGAGAAGGATAGCACCTCTTCCGTTGGTTCTGGCGTGGGTTCGGGTTCTGCTTCCTCCTCGCCAGTCGTCTCATCATCGCTCTCGTCTGCACCTTCGTCGGTAACCTCTTCGACTTCTGGCGCTGCATCGACCGGCAACTGCTCGATAAAATTCACCAACTGTTGGATCTGCTCGGAGCTTAGAATGGCTCCCCAGGTGATCATGTCCGTCGCATTATGACCCAGGCTGATTGTGTCAAAAATCTGCTGGTTGGAGTTGGCCGTCCGGAAGGCTTCTGCGCGCAGAGAAGGACCCACTCCGCCGCCTCCGGTTATGCCGTGACACTGGGAACAGATCTCGGTGTAGATATCGAAGCTACTCAGATTCACGGTGTCGACTGTGATCTCTGGGGGCAGCTCAACTGGAGGATCAGCCTCCCAAGATCTCAGGTAGACAACTAGCGAATCGATCTGGTCATCGTCCAAGGGGCCTCCAAATGCGGAACCGAAGGGTGACATGCCAAAATTGGGTTGGCCTTGGGAGATGATGGATCGCAAGGTCAAATCATCTCTTGTCTTTAGGTATTCGGCGGTGCTGATAGGAGCGATAACATCCCCGGGAAGGGCCGGGTTTTCGCCCCCTTCGCCCAGGTCCCCATGACAACTGGCGCAATTTTCCGTGAAAAGTTGTTGTCCGAGGATTAGTGGCGCCCCACTCGTTGCTTCGAGGGAATAGCTAACCAGTGCATCCAGCTGTTCTGGGGTCAACAAATCTCCCCAAACCGGCATTGTTTGATGTGATCCACCGGTTGCGATTATCTCTCGCGTTTCGTCGAAACCCGCTGTCGCTTCCGGGAAGATATCACTGTGACAGCGAGAACAATTGCTATCGTATACATCCTGCCCGCCAGGCCCAGTTGAAGGGTCGATAACATATTGGGTGACCTGGTCAAGCTCGATCGAGCTCAACTTCTCTTGCCAGGGAGGCATCTCCAGATGAAGCCCACCCTCGATGATCAATTCTCTCAACTCTTCTTCTTCACCGACAAAGCCAACTGATCGCCCATGACAAGAGGCGCAGTTGGTTACAAAGAGACGCCGTCCGTCGGGAGCTATTAAGAAGTTGAGCATTGACGTACGCTCCTCCCGGCTGAGTATTTCTGTGAAGTCCGGAAGGTCGATATCAGAATGTTGCGGATAGCCGACTCCTAGCTCAAGAGCATTCTTCAGTTCAAGAGGATTGCTGGCGACTAACTCGGTCGTTTCATGACATTCGCTACAGTGCTCGGTAAACAGCTCGCTTCCCGCCGGCGAAAGAATAAATCCGGCAAGGGCGTCGATCTCATCTGTAGTCAGGTCAGCGGTCCAGGCTGGCATGCCCTCATGTTGGCCTTCGGCGATGATATCATGCAGGTTGATGCCCACTGGTACGGTGATCGAAGCCCCATGGCAACCGGCGCAATTATCCGTGTACAGTTCGGCCGTCTGATCCCCGACCGCCGCCTCGGCCGGTGGGGGATTTTCAATAATTGATTGGACCGTAAGAAACGCGGCGCCAATAAAAATCAGGATGGTAGCGATCGTGATAAGTGGTCTAGCCCTATAATGGCGCTTTGGCCCACGGTCTAGAAACGGAAGCAAGAAGAGAAGCACCGTCGCGATCGTTGGAAGGACTACAACGCCGACGACCTCTAATTCTCCGGGGAAGTATTTCAACATCTGGAAAACCGATAAGAAATACCATTCTGGTTTAGGCGTGTACATCGTATCGGCCGGATCGGCCGGCGGCTCCAAAGGTGTACCGATGAAATAGGCCAACGCGACTAATACCAAGAAAACCAACAAGGCAACCAGCGCATCATTAAAAAGCACATAGGGGAAGAAGGACTCGCCCTTCTCCTTTTCCTCTTTATATTTCTCTAGATAGGCATCTTGTTCTTCCCTGTTCATGGATTATTCTCCCTTCTTTGGAACCTCGCTGATGCCGATCTTCACCACAAGATACATATGCAAGCCAAGGACAAGCAATAAAGACGCTGGCAGCACCCAGACGTGAATACCGAAGAAGCGGGCCAGGGTTACGGCTGTGAGCTCTTCACCTCCCCGCAATCCCCGCAAAACCCATTCTCCAACCCATGGCGCTGAGCCGGCTATTCGAGTACCCACCGTCGTGGCCCAGAATGCTTTTTGGTCCCAAGGAAGTAAGTATCCAGTGAACCCGAAGGCGACAGTTATCAATAGGAGAAAGACACCGGAAAACCAGGTTATTTCGCGCGGGAACTTATAGGCGCCGGAGAATATGACGCGAAGCATGTGCAAGACGCATAAGACGATCATGGCACTGGCTCCCCAATGATGCAGCCCGCGGATGAGCCAGCCAGCGGGTACCTGAGTGGTGATGAATTGCACGCTGTCATAGGCGTGATCTGGTGTAGGGACGTAGTAAATTGTCAGCAGAATGCCCGTCACCATCTGGTTGACGGCTACGAAAAGTGTGGCGCTGCCGAGGGTGTAGAACCAGTTAATTTTAGGGACTTTTCGCAAGAAGATCGCGCTCCATACGCCACGCCATCCAATGCGTTCATCTAGCCAATTTCCTGGTGGTGTGGACATGTTAACCTCCCAGCATGTACAGTTGGTCGTCTTCGACTTTCACTTCAAAACGGTCTAGAGCCCTAGGTGGTGGCCCGGTGACTACTTCGCCATTCTTATCGAAGACCGCGTTGTGACAAGGGCAGAAGAAGTTCTTCTCATCGCCTATCCAGCGGACGCGACAGCCCAAATGGGTACAGATATTTGACATGGCGATGTAATTTCGGCCGTCTTCGGTCAAGACATATATCGATATCTCTCTCGTGTCGACTATCCATCCAGTCTGGCGTTCCAATTGCACCTTGAAGAGGGTTGGCGTACCCAGTTCCACTTTTGACGCGGAACCCAGGCGAATCCACTCTTCTTCTTTGTTTCGTTGCAGGGCTGGGCCCATGATGTAGGCAATCGCCGGAATCGACATACCCGCTCCAATAAAGGCGGCGATAGC
>JBARZW010000122.1:0-4633 GCA_049650305.1 Promineifilaceae bacterium (SeqCode) | reverse complement strand
ACTTCAAACTGCTCAGGATACCCAACTCGGCCGG
The DNA here is from genome assembly GCA_049650305.1 of Promineifilaceae bacterium (SeqCode). Lineage (GTDB taxonomy): Bacteria > Chloroflexota > Anaerolineae > Promineifilales > Promineifilaceae > UBA11865. The sequence continues at coordinate 4,599 of JBARZW010000122.1, read as the reverse complement.
GATGGGGCCGCTCAGTTGGTTATGGTACAGGTCGAGATACGTCAAACTGCTCAGGTTACCTAACTCGACCGGGATGGTGCCTGCCAGATAGTTGGATTGCAAGGAGAGCCCAGTCACGTGACCGTATAAGCAAGACACACCGTACCAACTACAGTATGGGTCGGCCGTGTCCCATCCGGTGTTGGTTGTCCAATTGGGGCCGTTGGTGCTGTTATACAACGCCATAAGAGCGTCCCGTTCATTATCTGGTGCCGCGATAGTCGCTGTTGCAACTGTCAACGCCACAGCAACAAGCAAAACGATTAACAGGGCTAACTTCTTCATGGCTTAACCTTCCGAGCTAATAAAGTTCAGGTGCTCAGGAACAGTATAGCATAGCGAGTGCGCGAAAGTATGGATGCCTTGTGCGAGTTTGTGCGCCGCCACTGGTATCAACTCTGGCGGCCAGAGCGCCCATCAGATTTCAACTAGCACCGCTTCGTCCGCAACCAGCGCATCAGCCAGCCAGCGACGAATCTTGATCCTCCTACTAGAATTGACCTTCCCCCGAAAAAGTGGACATAGAAGTAAATCATGTAAACTTGTTTCGGAGGATTCAAACCAATGCGAAAGAAATACAGTAACGAATTCAAGATTGAAGCCGTCCGCTTGTGGCAAACCAGCGAGAAAGCTGCTCGGGAAATCGAAGACGAACTTGGCCTGACTCGCGGCCGGATGTACTAGCCGAAATGACCCGGCATCAGGCCGACGGTGCCCGGGTGATTATCGCCTCAGGCGCCTACCAGGTCGTGGTCGAGGCTTTTGCCCGGCGCCTTGACGCTGAGGCGATTGGCACGCCGCTGGCTTATGAAGACGGCCGGCTGATCGGATTGGGGGCGCCGGTGAGTGTCCGGGCTCGCAAAGCGCAGAACGTCACAGCTCATGTTGGCGAGGCAACGATCGTTAGCGCCTATGGTGACACCGCTTCTGACGTACCTATGATGGAACTGAGTGAGTTACCTGTAGCCGTTTATCCAAACGACGAACTGCTAAGGATCGCTCAAAAACGGGGTTTGCGCATAATGAAGGGTTCGCAGTAAGCGATTTATCGCTCTCCCTCGAGGAAAGGCTCATAAGTGCTCACTACGAACCAACGACATTTATTTAACTATCTAGTAGGCAACATCCGGCAGTTCGGCCATCGCTTCCTCGATGGCCTCGGCCGGGTATTCGTAATCTATCAACTTGCCCTGGCGATAATCATCGTACGCAGCCATGTCGAAGTGCCCATGCCCAGACAGGTTGAAGGCGATTACCTTCTTTTCGCCACTTTCCTTGCATATTAACGCTTCGTCAATCGCTGCCTTAATCGCGTGAGCCGTCTCAGGCGCGGGGATGATACCCTCGGCCCGGGAGAATTGGACAGCAGCGGCGAATGTGCCCAATTGATGCACGGCTCGGGCTTCAACGTCACCATTATTTACCAGGGCGCTTACGCTGGGGGACATACCATGGTAGCGTAGGCCACCGGCATGGATACCGGCCGGGACGAAATTCCGGCCGAGTGTGTACATCTTGGCGATGGGCGCTGATGCAGCGGTATCGCCATAGTCAAAGGCGTAGCGGCCGCGGGTTAAGGTTGGGCATGAAGAGGGTTCTACGGCTATCATGCGCGTCTTGGTCCCGTTGGTGAAGTTCTGATGCAAGAAGGGATAGACAAAGCCGGCGAAGTTGGAGCCGCCGCCGGCACAGCCGATGACGATGTCAGGGTATTCATCGGCCATGGCCATCTGCTCCAAGGCTTCAAGACCAATGACCGATTGGTGCAATAATACGTGAGGCAGGACCGAGCCCAAGCTATATTTTTTACTTCCCCCGGAGGTCGCCGCCGCTTCGACAGCTTCTGAGATGGCTATGCCAAGAGAACCGGGCGACCCCGCATCGTCGGCCAACACTTGCCGGCCGAAATGGGTGCGATCAGTCGGGCTGGCAAAGACCTGGGCGCCGTAGTTTTGCATCAGCACACGCCGGTAAGGTTTCTGCTTATAAGAAACCTTCACCATGTACACTTCCAGATCCAGGCCGAAGAAATTACATGCCATGGCCAAAGCCGAGCCCCACTGTCCGGCGCCAGTTTCGGTGGTCAATGCCTTGACTCCTTCTTCTTTGCTGTAGAAGGCTTGAGGCACAGCCGTGTTTGGCTTGTGGGAACCTACCGGGCTGACACCCTCATGTTTGTAGTAGATGTGGGCCGGCGTATCCAGCGCTTTTTCCAGCCGGCGGGCACGGTACATGGGCGTCGGCCGCCACAACTTGTAAACCTCCCGGACCGGCTCTGGTATCTCAATCCAGCGATCAGGGCTCATCGACTGCCCGAGCAAATTCATCGGGAATAAAACGCTCAAGAACTCCGGTGTGGCAGGCTCCTTGGTCTGGGGATTCAGCAGCGGCTGCGGCGGCACTGGCATATCGGCATTGATGTTATACCAGGCCTTTGGCAACTTTGATTCATCTAACTGGTACTTTGTTCGATCACTCACTGGGAATTTCCTCCTCTAGTATAGACAAGATTTAAACGATGATATTACGACGGTTCAAGCAAGTGATCAAATACGATTGAGAGTTGTCAGTGTTCAGTAATCAGAATTCAGTTATGCCACTCTTTGTGAAGGCTCCCTCTGGTGATAATCCACTGACAAATGATAACTAAAAATTGATCAATGAGTCCAGTGAAAAAAGCTCAGGTTCGATAAGCCGATATGAACTGCGGTAAGAAATTTGAATATGGCCCATGTAATAGTTCTGCCCGTAAGTGAGATACGGAATGGCGCATTTTCGTCCAGAAACCCCAATAAACAGGTCTAAACAAGCCTGTGGGCACGGCCGTCACGGCGATTACGGCACGCTCGGGGGTTGCTTGCCTTTGTTGTTGCCGGTATTGATGCACACGCCGGCAATTGACCATGAGAGCCGCACAAGAGGCGACCATGGCGCTACGTATCAAACTGCGAACAGGCAATTTACCGGCTGGGAAGACATGCTTGAACGATCGTACCGTAGACTCGACACCGGCCCGCAGAGCATTGTTGGTAGGGCTCATGCCTTGGCGTAGCAAGGCGACCTGGATCCAACGCCGATTCACAAACAAGGTAGGCGGCTTGCGTTTGTAAGGTTTCCCCCGACCACTGGACGCCTGGGCTCCATGGCGATTAGCGTCCTGGACGCTGTGCCCAGCTATTCTCACTTCCACAATGGCGTGGGCAGGCGGCTGTTATCGTTTACCTGGAATATTGAACCTGAAAACCTGAGAGAACTCGTTAAATAACCCCCATGGGCAATACTATAGCTCCATAAAAACCAGGTGGATCGACGGGGCGTAGGCTTGATACCTAACAGCGACGTGAACGTCAGCCAAGCTCATCAACGTAACAGCCCATGTAATCCAGGTCAATGTCGCCCAGTCCGGCCATGACATCGGGCTATATGAACCGACCGATCGTGGTGGGTATCAGGCCGTACGCAGACATTGCGGAAAATCGGTTTGGGTTGGGGATACCGGGGTGGTGTATAGCTTGCCGGGGGAGAGGTGCACGGAGCGCCCGCGTGATAACGATTAACGCCAGTTGCTAGTCATTTCTAATCGAGAAGGCCAAGACAATAAGTACTATCCCCAGAAGAACATAAAAGACTCATGCGCCCGTTCTTCCCAGAAGCTTGACGACGAACCGGGCTTTCCGCTCCGTCATGTACCAATCCCAATTGAATAACCCACCGGTTATCGTAAACAAACCAACTAAAACAACTATGATAAAACCCCAACTAGTTCCCTCAAGCAGCCTAGCCATGCCACCCTCCTAAATCATCATCCAACCAGCCACGATGCCCTCATAATACACTATTTCAGTCTGCGGTAGTTTGGCGACTTTGTGCGAGTTTGTGCGCCCGGCGCTGGTGGCAACTGTGGAGGCCAGAGCGCCCGCCTGACGACTAGCGCCGGCCTTGGTGGAAGTCCTGGGGATAGAAGGAGTATAATAGCCGAAGAACATAGCTTATCGAGACCCAACAAAATACTTCTCATGATTTTATGTGGGGGTCTGGTTATAAAATAGCTAGGCTGCGTATCGGATGATCTCATATTGCTAGAGCTGGAGGATCGCATTGACTGAGGAATTCGTATTTGAGTTTCAGGCGACTTGGGGCGATCTCGACCCGATTGGTCACTTGCGTACCGCGGTCTACACAGACCTTGCTATCGACGCACAGTTTAAGCTTTTAGACCGAATTGGTTTTTCCACAGACGGGCTTTCGGAGCTTGGGTATGGTCCCGTTGTGTTGCGTCAGGAATCTAGATACTACAACGAAGTCAGATTTGGCGACTCAATTGTCGATACATTAAGCTTGGCCGGGCTCTCTGAGGACGGATCTAGGTGGATCGTACGACACGATTTCGTACGCTCGGATGGCCAGAAAGCAGCAATGCTAAAGGTTGAAGGTGCTTGGATCGACCTCCAGACAAGAGACGCAATCGTACCACCGGAAGACCTAGTTTCAGCCAATGGTCGATTGCCGAGGGCGAAGAACTTCCAGGAACTTCGCTCGCTTGTGCGGAAGAAATAGCGG
>JBARZW010000121.1:0-13093 GCA_049650305.1 Promineifilaceae bacterium (SeqCode) | reverse complement strand
TTACGTTGCCAACAAGGAAGCCGAGGGCGGCAAACGGCTGCAAACCGTGAAAGCCATCAATGATAGGCAACCTCCGTGCCCTCTCAAAAATCGAACAGGCAAACCATCTGCCCCTCCAATTCGATCCGTTGACAAACGCACCCCATCAATCCAACTTTCATAATGGCCTGGGAATATTATAGCATCGCCGTTATACAGTGGCATGCCCTGATCGCGAGCAAAGTGAAAACCAGGATCGCTTCAACAAGATCGCTTCGCAAACTGATTCCGTGTTGAATACCAGCAGACAGCGAAGGATAAGATGACTTGGACTATCAATTACCAGCTTGATAATCTCCGCCCACTGGGTTAACCTGGATGCAACCTAAGCACAAGCAGTGGTAAACAATCAGCAAGTATACATAACTATATGTGGTTTGGCATCAGAGGATTTACCATCATCAAGGAGGCATCTGCATGCGCATTCTGGTCCTGAAAACTGGCGACTATGGGCAACGGCACGAAGAGAATTTGAAGGAACATTGCCCGGAGGAGTGGACGATCTCGAGTTGGCAAACACCTCGCTCTTTGCCCATTATGCTGGACTATCCTGAGGATTATCTACCTGCGACCTTGCCCCCGGCCGATCTTATCCTGTCGCTGGCCGAATTACCGGGTGTCGCCGAGATGATTCCAGACATCGCCAAGATGACACAGGCTCGGGCCGTCGTCGCTCCCATCGACAACCAGGCCTGGCTTCCCTTCGGATTAGCTCGTCAGCTCAGAGGTTGGCTGGAGAAGATGGATATCCCTTGTGTTACTCCTATGCCATTTTGCTCTTTGACCGAGAGACATTTCAATGCCTTGCGCCTAAAAGAGAGTTATGAGGATGCGCTGATCAGCGAGTTCGCCGTTCATTTCGGCCGTCCTTCATTCGAAGTCACCGTCGATCGCGAGAGCAAGGTGATCGAAAAGGTTGATGTCGTTCGCGATGCTTGCTGTGGGTGCGCTCATTTTGCGGTAGCGAAGCTGGCCGGAACAATGGTTGTTGAGGCAATCCAGGACGTCGGTCTTCACCACCATCATTACCCATGCCAGGCCAGCATGGGCATTGATCCACTATTTGGCGACACGCTTATGCATGTTTCGGGCAACATCATGAAAGATGCCTTGAAAGAGGCCTTGGGTTCTGATCTGGAAATCCAGTTTATCCGGCCCTCTGGTTTCGTCGATCCGTCCGAAAACTCCAACCAGTAGCCAACTCTGACTCTCCCTGTGTGGAAATCCTGCAGTTTGCTCGAGGGTATCGAGCGCCATTTATTTGGCTTGGTCCAGTTGGTCTTCCCGGATCTCTGTCCCGGTCAGGTTCGCACCCGAGAGATCTGCTCCCCTTAAGTTAGCCTCTAATAGGTTTGCTTGGCTCAGATCGGCCAAAGCCAAGTTTGTGTTACTCAGATTTGCTTGTCGCAGATTCGCCATGCTCAAATCAGCGCCGGTGATCGTCGCTCCGGATAGATCTACCCCATGTCCGTTTGCCAGGCGCATATTCGCGCCAGCTAAATTAGCACCCGCCATTTTTGCCCCGGCTAATTGTGCCTCCCGAAGATCCGCGCCGACGAGATCCGCCCCCACTAGATTGGCCTTGAGCCTTGCCTGTCTCAAGATGGCGCCGGATAGGATGGATTCACCAAGATTGGCTAAGGTCAGGTCGGCCATCTCGAGCCGCGCGTGACTCAGATTAACCCGGCGCAGATTTGCCCACCCCAGATCAATTTGCGAAAGATCCGCACCAATCAATGGGATCTCTGGTTGGATTCCGGAGATAAGGTCTAACTCAAACAAGAAGAGAATCAAATCTCTCTTTTGGGCCAGTTCAAGATTGCGCAGAGTCTCCTGAGTGCAGGACTGGATCATCGAACGGACACGTTGGCTAGAATCGCCGCCTCCAAATTTGTTCCGGGCGAGCAATTGGTCGAGTCCCTGCAAGAAGGTTCGGAGAACCACATCAGACCTCGAATCAGGCAGCACTGATTGTTCGCTAGCGTTCTCGACCGTAGATGTCGTCTTCGAACGAATAACTTTTGGTCTGCTCGCGCGCATTAAGCCCATAAGATCCGACAAATGACCTCCCCGTCCATATCGGCGTAAAAGTGTATTCATAATTCGTCCATGTTCCAATTACTCCCGCATATGAATAGAGGAAATAGTCGCCTACAAAATACTCAAAACGGCAGATTAATCGATGCTTCAGTACTAGTATGTGATCGCACCATCGATGGACCCCAACGCGAAGAAGAACGAATGGGGGTTCGGCTGAGAAGATCGGGGACTCACCGATTCGACCCCGGTTGCGACTTTGTGCTTCCACCTGGAACTCGAATTGCCCACCAGCGAAGGCAAGGCAGAATGTGAGCAGCGATAGTGAAAAAGTACTATTCTGGTCTATTCCAGGCAGAAAACCGGTGATCCAAACCCGTGAGGGGCTTGCCAGAGAGGCGCCATATGTGTAGGATTAAGGAAAGCAGAGAACGTGACATAATCGAGGAATATCGTGCCCCGAATACTAATCGTTGACGACGATCCAGACTTTCACTTACTTGTCGAGACAGTCCTTGGCAGGCGTGGCTATGATATGATCAGCGCAAAAGACGGTGCTGATGCGCTAGGTATGATCAAAGCCGAACAGCCCGATGCAGTCATCCTGGATAAAATTATGCCGGGGATGGATGGCTTTGAGGTTACTCGACGGCTTCGCCGGGAACCGGATTTTGCCCACCTGCCTATTCTTATTGTGAGTGGCGCGACCCTACTTGAAGACAAATTAGATGCGTTCAACGCAGGCGCAGACGATTATCTAACCAAACCATTCGAAGTTGACGAATTAGCCGCTCGGATTACGGCGATGCTGCGCAGGGCGGAAGCTCTCGAGGCAGCGCAGACCCAGAAGCTCCGAACCGTTGATAATGCCAAGTTGATCGCCGTCCATACGCTCCGAGGTGGCATAGGCTGTTCCAGCATTGCTGTAAACCTTGCCCTTGCCTTAAACAGTCTATGGCAGAGACCCACCATATTGATGGACATGGTGATGGTCTATGGCCAGGTCGCATTAATGCTTAACAAATCGCTTAAGAGAACCTGGGGAGATATAACCGCCTTTAGTGAACTTGATTTTGATGACGAAGCCCTTGACGGGATCATCAGCAGCCATGAGAGCGGATTAAGATTCCTCGCGGCGCCCAAGAACCCCATCGAAGCTGAGGAAGTGAGTGCCGAACTGCTGAAGAGATCACTAAGCCTGCTACGGCCACGCTATGATTACATCGTGGCCGATTTGCCCCACGACTTCTCTAACAATACCCTCGAGATCCTGGAGGCAGCTGACAGCATTCTCGTACTCGTCGCACCTGATATTGTCTCAGTGAGGGGCGCCGCGATCATGCTCAATACGTATGCGCGACTGGGATTCACCCGCGAGAAGGTGCAATTTGTGCTCAACGAGTCCTATTCCAAGATCGATATGACTCCAAAGCAGATTGAAGATGCCCTGCATCACCCAATTTCTTTGGTTATCCCCCATTCGTCACGGTTGTTCACTGAGGCGATTAACTCTGGCATTCCGTTCTTACTTTCCTACCCTGAATCAGAAGTCAGTTCGCTCGTCATCGATCTCGCCTACCAGTTAAGCAAAGGTTCGCACCAAAATATCCCTCCTCCGGCTCCAAGCGAGACCTGGCGTCGTGCAGTCAAGCGAATGAAACTGTACGGTACGAACAACCGGATGAGCAAAGCCAGTCTTTCGTTTAATCTACGGAAATTCTTGGGATAGCTGACCTAAAATGGAGTCTGAGTTCGCGCCGAGCTATCGGGATTGGCCAAACCCCAAAGATCTAACTGAATCTCCCACCAAAATACCAATTTGCATCAACCGGATGCTATTCAGCTATGTCACTAGCCGCAGGAATGCTGGTTGCCGCTGAAGTAGGCCCCGGAGTAGGCGAAGACAACGATGTATCCGGCGTTGGGGAATCGTCCCCATTGGTAGGGTTAACTGTGCCTAAGGGCGTCGCTGTAATAGGGATCTCGGGAGCGCCGGGTGCATCGAAGGGTAACTGTAATACATCGTTCTTAACGAGTACCGGCGTGTAATCTCCATCTGGCCGGCCGGTTACGATTAGGTCAGCAGCTGAAGGTACGAATCCAAGATTTTTCGCCGCTTGACACGGTTCCGCCCGGAGGTTGAGGCCTAACGGACCGGCGATCGCATTTTGACCGATGACCAGCATTTCGGAACTGTAGGCCCACCCCGTGGTCGTTCCTTCTGGATATAGGCGCCCAAGGGGCGTCGGTGTATTCAAGACGCCCAGGGGAACAGGAGCCTCGATCTCTGGTCTTGGTGTGACGATATCCATCATATTAGTCGCATGGACTAACACCGGTGTATAGCCACACCGCGAGCGCCCAGCTACGAGAAGATCAGCCAATCCGATAACGAGTCCGACGGACTCACCCTCGTCTGCTGGTTTATCGAGCAGAATCAACCCAGAAACACCGGCGAAAATATGGTTTCGGAAAACGGTTAATGCCTCCGACCGTGCCCAGCCCAGGTAGTAATTTTCCCGAAAATAATCATCGAGATTATTCGACGATTCTTGGATTATAGGAGATGGAAAGGCGGTTGGCGTAGCTGTTGGTTGCTGGGCGACGATAAATGTGTTGGCTTCGGTTGCGGCGGCGGCCGGCTCTATAAAGCTCGGAGGGACAACGACGACGTACACCTGAGGAGGAGCCGTGGTTGGAATTATGAATGGGGTAGCCGTCGAAGGCACTGGGGTGGCTGTCATTGTGGAGACAGGCTGCTCTGGATCCGGTCTTTCGCACCCAGAGAGTATTAGTAGCCCAACTGTAAACAATAGAAGCCCGCCGAGATATGTCAAACGTCGATTCATCGCGTTAATTGTATCCGATTCCTATAAGTATACATAATTCTATTTTCCTATTTACGCTCTGTCGATGCCACCCTGGTTACGGGCGCGCGAGCCTCGATGGCGATGTCGAATCTACTGGAATTGTAACGAGTTTAGACGCCAATCGGCAGTCCAGCAAATCGTCGCTGACAAACCTTCGCCTCTTGTGTTTTGTGGCAGAAGGGACGGTATTTACTTATACTTCTGCGGGCGCGCCGCCGGATATCGGCGGCCCAAATTAAAGTCGCAATCGGACGAGAGAAATGGCGGATCGAGTAATCAATATTAAAGCTCTTGTAATAGCAGTGGCTGCGGGAGCCGTTTTCGGTCTGGGCACCTTTTTCTTCTTAGACTTTATTAGCAGGAATGAGGATGCCGACCCTCCACTTGCGAACTCCATGTTGCCTGAGCAGACCATCCCTACCAGCGAGAAGGCCGTGGCAACTAGAATCGATACTCCGCATACGGCAACCTCTCAGCCAGTTCAACCAACCGTAGTGGTAACCGAGGACACTCCGGTCGTCGAGAGTGGATCCACGTATCAGATTATCCCGGGGCCTGGAGCGCTTCTTCATACGGTCGAGACCGGAGAGAATCTCTTTCGAATCTCTCTGCGTTATAGCGTCCCGATTGAGGATATCTTGGTCGCGAATGGATTAGTCGATTCGCGAATGGTTTTCGATGGTCAGGTGCTGGTTATTCCAACATCAGAACCCCTGGCAGGTCCAACGGCGCCAATCGCTAAAGCGCCGGTGGCTGGAACATCGACGCCGACGAATACACCGACACCGCCGCCCCCAACGACGGTGAATGGTGTATCGATAAACTCCATTGTGGTTATGTCACCTGAGGTTATCGAAAACGCCCGGCAGATCTACGAACGAGGACAAGAGCTAGGATTGAATTCCCGGGCGTTCTCAAAAGTCGGCGACAGCACAATCGAAAATCCCCATTTCCTCGCTCGCTTCGACGAAGGAACCTATGATCTCGGGGAATACGTTTACCTCCAGCCGGTTATCGGTCATTTCGCCGGCTCCTTCGGCAGGCAAGGAATGGCCGTCAGGACGGGATTTCATTCGTGGACGGTGACCGATCCTATGTGGGCCGATAAAGACCAGTGCCTGCCAAATGAAACACCAGTAGCATGTGAGATCCGAATCAACAGACCAGCCATCATTTTGATCCGGCTCGGATCCAACGACGCAGGTGTCCCAGGATCCTTCGATTACAATTTACGTCAGGTTGTCGATTATGCCATTGAGCAAGGCGTCCTTCCCGTTATAGGAACTAAAGCCGACAGGTTTGAGGGAGATAGCAACGTCAACAACGATATTCTTCGCCAGATCGCGGCAGACTATAAGCTACCGCTTTGGGATTTTGATTTGGTTTCTGCAACGATCCCTAACCGGGGTCTGTATCCAAACGATGTCCACCTTACGATATTTTACCCACACGACTACAACCAACCCCGGGCCTTTCAGACAGGGCACGGTGTACACAATCTGACCGCATTAATGATACTTGACGCCATTCTTCAAGAGGTGATCGATCCAGTGAGCGAGTAGAGCGACCATGTATCGACTTGTTAGCCCATTATTATTATCATTAATAGCCTTGTTTGTGATAGGCGGTTGTTCCAGTGATGGCCTTGATGAGGTTGCCGTCTCGGTGGTGAACGAGACGCCAGCTGTTTCATATGCCGAATTAGCTGCCACAAGTACCGCGTCAACCCCTGCTCAGGAGGAAATACAACCCTCTGAGACACCATTTGACGGAGCAAATTCAGATCAAACTACCACGATTGCTCCAGAGCAATTGGCAACGTTAGCCCAGCAATCACCTTCTCTCTCCGTTGATGGGACTATTTCCGCGAGCGGCACTACTGGGCCACCGACAGCCGATACAGAAACACCAGAAGCACCTCCGGAGATCCCTTCGCCAACACCGATACCGGCGACGCCGATACCTTTTGATCCGACCATGGTCCTTGGTGTTCCGGTCGAATCGGTTGTCTACATGCCCGATGGAGTTGTCGACCAGTCGCGAGAGATATTCAATCGTGGACGAGCTCTCGGCCGTGACAGCCATGCGTTCTCGAAACTTGGCGACAGCCTGATCGCCAATCCACACTTTCTAACCGGGTTTGACACCCTCCCGTACGATCTGGCGGATTACGAATACTTGCAGCCAGTGATCAAACAGTTCGCCGGATCTTATGACCGCTATGGGGTGGCCATTCACGCGGGACTGCATTCCTGGGGGATCTTCGATCCGATGTGGGCCAATAAAGAGTGGTGCCAACCCAACGAGAACATGGTTGCCTGCGAATTCAGGCTAAACAATCCCAGTATTCTTCTCATCCTAATGGGTAGTAATGACGCCGGCGCGCCTGATTCGTTCGCTTACAATCTGAGAAAAGTGGTCGAATTCTCAATCGAAAATGGCGTATTGCCCGTGCTCACCACCAAAGCCGATCGATTTGAAGGTCCGGAAAACATAAATAACATCATTATCAGGGAGATCGCGGTCGAATACGCCATTCCTCTATGGGATTTTGACCTTGTCGCCGAGTCGATTCCCAATCGCGGGTTAAAAGAGGACCAGGTACACTTAACGCCCTTTGACGAGTTTGACTACACAATGCCAGAGGCGATGCAACGGGGCCATGGTGTGCACAATTTGACCTCCCTAATGGTCCTTGAGGCCATCAGAACCCAGGTGATGCAACTACAATAACTCGAGTGAGCCCGTCTCTACACCGAAAAGATATCTATCAGGAGAGAAGGATTGCGTCTCCAGGAAGAATCGCCTATGGTAGCGATATCGGAAGATAATGAGTTGTTGGAAATCAGCAGTAGATAGACAATAGCCAACGGAAGCATGTAATGAGGATTTTTCTTCTGGCGATCTCACTACTAATATTACTGGCGGCCTGTGGCGACGCGGGCGCCGGGGATCCGGCCGAGACCGTCGAGAATTACATGCAAGCCAAGGTGGACCGAGACGTCGAAAGCATCCGCGCACTTCTTTGCTCTGAGATGGAGCAATTTATTGACCGGGAATCGAATACATTTGCCACTGTTTCTGGGGCGACGATCGAAGACATGGCCTGTACAGAAGAGGGAGACGAAGGCGTTGTCCGCTGTACGGGAAAGATCGTTGCTTTGTACGGAACGGAAGAGCAGGAATTTCCACTGGTTTCTTACAGAACCGTTCAGGAAGCGGGCGAGTGGAAGTGGTGCGGTGAGGCGCCCTGATGATACGTCGGATCTTTAGCCGCGAGAATTTGCTGGCCCTATTGCTATGCGCCGTGGTATTGCTTTTGATCATAGTAACTACCGATTCAGCGCCTCAGTGGATATATCAGGGCTTCTGATACCGGCCGGTGTACCTTAGTTCATCGAGAGTTGCACAAGGAAATGGCGATACGGATCGAGCAACGACCAGGGTATGTATGATGCGGAGCCCACGTCTTGCCTTAATCCTACTAACAGGTGCGCTTGTCCTCTCCGGCACTGTAATAAATTTGAGAAACTGGCGTGCTGAGGTAACAACAGCCAGAGCGATTAAGAGAACAAGCAACATACGTGTGCCGATGGTTATGATGAGTAGCCTCGGCCTCTCTACCTCTGCGCCATCGTCTCTAAATCCGGCCGGCGACCCTCATGAACTTGACAACTATCAAGATGATCGTTCTTCTAACCAGTCATTAGGAGTCGCTCAATCCCAGGGAAATCGAACGACCCAGCTAAAAACTCCTGTTTACAATGCGTCTATATTACGCCAAACGTTCCGAGCTCTCACCGGCTTTGAGCCACCCGGCACCGAGCTATCTCCAACGCCAACCGCGACGTTAACTCCTACTCCTAGACCAACGTCTACCAGTACGCCGACTCCGACACCAACGCCACAATTTGTAAACGGCCTATCAACCGAGGATTTCGTCGTCATGGACGATCTGACGCGACTTCATGTGCGTGAGATCTTTTCCGACGGGAAAGCCCTCGGCCGGGACCCGCGAGCTCTGTCGCGTATAGGCGCCAGCATTATCGAAACGGATCAATTTCTGGTTCGTTTCGGGACCGGCGATTTCGATCTGGGTCCCTTCAACCATCTCCAACCAGTTGTAGAATATTTCTCCAATTCCTTTGAAAGATATGGGGTGGGCATCAAGCGGGGTTTAAGCGCCTGGGCGGTTCTCGATCCGGCTTGGGCCGACAAGCGGCAATGCCAGGCAAATGAAACCATGATCGCCTGCGAGTTCAGGCTCAATAACCCAAGCGTTCTGATAATCGTCTTGGGTACCAACGACATCGGATCGGCCGAAAAGTTCGAAGGGAGCATGAGGCAGATTGTCGAGTACGCCATATCCGAAGGCGTGATACCCATCCTTGCTACTAAGGCCGATCGATTTGAGGGCGGCGATAACCGGAATAACGATGTGATCCGTCAAATAGCCGCCGCCTACCGGATTCCCCTGTGGGACTTCGATGTTGTCGCCGGTTCGCTGCCTGGCCGGGGACTGGGAAGGGACAGCGTCCATCTGACGTTCGTATCTGAGTTTGATTACAACCAGCCTGCTTCGCTCCAACGTGGTTATGGCGTATTCAACCTGACCATTCTCATGGTCCTGGACGAAGTATGGCGGGAGATGAAGCAGGCAGAACTCTAGGCCCTGCTCCGGTTACCAGCGAGAGCAGAGGCAATTGACGATGACTTTTGATCTCGTAGGCATCCTCGTATTTGTAGTCGCGGCATTTCTCTATGCCGCGTTCATCCCGGCCCGCGGTCGTGGCTGGTTCATCTTCGTTGGGAGTACCCTGGCGATATTCTGGCTGCAACCCCCACTTCCCATCCGTTTCAGCGACTATATCCTCCCTACAGCAACCTTGCTGCTCACCGTTCTTACCTGGTGGTTGACCCGAATCCCCGGCGATCCAGACCAATTAAAGTCAAAGCACGAAGACCGGATAAGTCTGGCTATTATGGCTGCCCTGGTGATCGGCCTGGCCTTCTTCCGCTTTGTAGACGCCGAATATCGTTTGACCCCGTCTCGACCCCCATCACCCCTCACAGTTGCGATCGTCTTGGGTCTGATTGGCGCCGCATTCGCCGGTTTCTTCTGGATGCTCGGCCGTCGCTCTTCTGGCGGTCGGGAGGAAAGCAAGACCGAGATATCCGGGAAAGTGTTTTCCTTGTTCATTGTCTTCATCGTCGTCCTCTTTGTGGTGCTGAAGACCGAAGCCCTATCATCCGGTTTGAGTCGATTCTGGCGGGGTATCACGGGACAGGATGCCTCCTTGGCCAGCCCAATTGACCTGCAATGGCTCGGTTTTTCCTTCGTCGCCTTCCGGCTTCTTCACACCTTGCGCGACAGGCAGACAGGTCTATTGCCAACGCTATCTCTTCGAGAGTACGTTAGCTATGTTGTTTTCTTTCCCTCGTATACGGCCGGACCGCTCGATAGAGCCGAGCGCTATGTCAAAGATTATCGAGAATTACCAAGAATTCGAGGCTTGGACCCATCCAGATTCGCATCTGGGTTCGAGCGCATTTTAATCGGACTACTGAAGAAATTCGTTATTGCCGATCTACTGGTGCAAGGCATCTCTCTGAACGCCACCAATGCCGCCCAGGCTCAGTCGAGCGCGGGACTCTGGGTGCTACTCTACGGATTCGCCCTCCGCATATACTTTGATTTTGGCGGTTATTCAGACATAGCGATCGGTATCGGCCTGCTATTTGGCGTCAAGCTGCCCGAGAATTTTAATCGCCCGTATCTGAGGAATAACATCACCGCCTTTTGGCAGAGTTGGCATATTACTCTTAGCAACTGGGTGCGGTTCTACGTATTCACACCTCTGTCGAGATGGATGCTTCGACGAACATGGCGTCCACCCACTCTCATCATCGTCTTTATCGCTCAGATGACGACCATGATCATCATCGGTCTCTGGCATGGGGTGACGTTCAATTTTTTCATATGGGGCGTCTGGCACGGCGTCGCCTTATTCGCGCACAAGGTTTGGAGTGACCGGACACGAAAATGGTATCGCGAAATGAGTACCAGGCCATGGAGGAAACGCGCCTGGACCGTGGCAACCTGGTTTCTCACTTTCAACTACGTCGCCATCGGTTGGGTCTGGTTTGCCCTGCCGTCCATTTCTCAGTCGGCAACCGTCTTCGGGCGGATGTTTGGTTTTGGTTGGACATGATGATTCCAAGACTGATGGCAGGGGGTCTTTCGCTTTTGCTTGCTGAAGAGGTTCTGAGTGGCTGACAAAGAGGGACATGTGACCAATCCGGGGACATGGACGGCCATCGGTCGGGTTGTCGCCAAGGCGGCCGTTCTGTTCATAATGATAAATCTGGTTTTTGCTGCCGCAAAGCCACTGGATTCTCTTGGGGATCTTTCTCTGTACAATTGGTTATTGGAGGGAAGAGATCGTCTCCCTTATGGTGAGAACACAGCCGAGTCCTATAACCTCAGCCTCAACAACCTGCCGGCCATGATGTCCAGCCACAAAGTTAGTGAATCCAAGGCCGCTGATGAGTTCCGGGTGGTTATCATCGGCGATTCTGGAATCTGGGGCTGGCTACTTGAGAACGAGGACACGCTTGCCGGACAGATCAATAGTGGCGATTACCTGACCAACGACGGCCGCAGGATAGTGGCTTATAACTTGGGCTATCCCATCATGGCCCTGTCAAAAGACCTGCTCATCCTCGACGCCGCCTTGGCCTACGAACCCGATCTGATCCTATGGCCCGTGACTCTGGAATCTTTTCCCAGGGAGAAGCAACTCGTACCTCCTCTTGTGCAGCGTAATCCCGAACCGATTCGATCTCTGATATCAGAATTCAGCTTGGCCCTTGAACCGGATGATCCAGGATTTGCCGATCTTAGTTTTCTTGAAGAGACGATAGTGGGGCGGCGGCGCGACCTGGCCGATCTGCTGCGCCTACAGCTCTATGGTTTCTCGTGGAATGCGACCGGTGTCGACCAGGCATTTCCAGAGGAAATCACCCTCCGCCGGTCGGATTTCGAAGAGGATTTGAGCTGGGGAGGATTAGAAAACCCGGTTCAACTCACTGACGACGAGCTGGCGATCGATTTACTTGCTGCCGGAGTAACCCTCTCCGGCGATGTGCCCGTTCTGATCGTCAACGAGCCAATCTTCGTTAGCGAAGGGGAAAACAGCGATCTTCGATATAACGCATGGTACCCCCGGTGGGCATATGACCAGTACAGGGACCTCATGGGGGAGTACGCGGCCGATCTAGGATGGCACTACCTTGACCTGTGGAATGGCGCCGCTGCCCAAGATTTCACCGATTCGCCCGTTCACCTCAATAGTAACGGTTCTGCAGAGCTCGCGAAGTTGATCTTGCCGCACATAATGGGCATCATCGATGACTCCTGAGTGTCGTCGGGGCAAAATGCCGGGTGAGTCAGGTTCTGGAATCAGTCCCACCGCTGTTTCCGCCAGTGGTCACATTTCCTTGCAAGTAGCATCGACCCCAGGTTGCCAGCAAAACGAAGAGCGAGTAATTCGCGGACAGGGCATTAAATCTTTCTTGCGAAACAACCGAGAAGGCAATTGTGGTTTTCGGATTAGAATGGCCAGCTCAGCTTCGATCTGGATGAAGTCCAGATCGCAAGCAAGGTATTGTCAAAACAGCTCAGCCTCAGGGGAAAAAGGTTGCGACCTTTCGCGAAAGGTTTATGATCTGTCGCGGTTCTGGCTGAACGTGCCGTTGATGCCGGATGTGCCTGACGCTGTTTGTCTTCACATACCGTCGCCGGTTCACAAGCAAACCTTCAAGAATAAGAGAAAACCAGTGGCTAAATCCTTGATTACAAAATGTAACCAATGAACGAACGAAAAGTACGCGACAAATTACGAAAATACATTTCCGTTGAACTCATTCGTGATGCGGGGTATGAATTGGAGGATGACGAGGGCATCATCTCTGGGGGACTGATGGATTCCTTTGCCCTGGCCGAGTTGGGTGTCTATATTGAGGGCGAATTCGACATCTACATACCGGACCCGGAGCTCACGGTTGATAAAATGGACACCCTTAACCAGATTGTATCCCGAGTCATGAAAGGCTAATCGCCGGATACGGGGCTAAAGGATTCGCCG
>JBARZW010000120.1:0-13509 GCA_049650305.1 Promineifilaceae bacterium (SeqCode) | reverse complement strand
ATTAGTAGTGCCAAAATGGAATTACAAGCCGTCACTGGCCAACTTCACATCGTGAATGGCGCCATACAACAGAATCCGTCTGTTCCCGGGTTGCTGGCTCAAACTGCGCCTTCCAGGCCCGTTAGGGGAAGAGAGAGTGATTTTCTCTTCGTTCACGTCACTCTCAGCGGACCTGTGATAGAAAAAGATCCTCTCCTGGACGACATCGTGGATTCGATCGGTTCACGATTTTATCGTACATCTGGTAGTGTGACCGCAGCTTTGCGCCAGGCGATCATCGAGACCAATGGAAGACTTCTGGATTACAATCTAAACGGAGCCGATCGGTTGCGGGAGGGTGCGATTACGTGCGCAGTTCAGCGACGAGATGAGTTGTACGTAGCTCAAGTTGGCGAGGCAATCGCTCTGGTCGGGCATAATTTCGGGATTGAGCGACTGCCGGTATCAAGTGTAGATCAGCCCACTCCGTTCGGTCGGTCTGCGGGCGTCGATATCCGCTATTATCACAATTGGCTTCAGAGCGGCGACATGCTTCTCCTTGCCGATCCCCGACTTTCTCACCTACCGGTGGATAGATTAAGACCTGTTCTGGTGAATGGTGATGTTGAACAAGGGACGGCGGAGTTAGCCAGTATCATCGGACCTGATTCCTCGCGTATTATGCTGATAGAGTTTACCGAGGATGCCCCATCATACTTGCCCGATGCCTTGCCGGATTCACCGGTGAACGTGTCTGGACGGCGTTTACCTCCTCCTATGAGCGAACCTCAACGAGAAGGTCGCCAGCCAACGCCGATTCCCTATCGCGCCAGAGCCAAGTCTCATATTTCGCAGGTAGACGTCGAAGTGGTTGAGACATCTGCCCGTATAGCTACGTCAGAAGCTGCCAAAGGACTATCAAGAATCACCGCTTGGCTTGCTGATGTTCTCACCAGGCTTCGACCTCCGCGAAAAGAGTCGCAAGAGTACGGCGGATGGGCCATGCCGATGTTTTTGGCTGTCGGAATCCCATTGGCTGTGGCCTTAGTCGTAGCTGGTGTTTACTTTCAGCGGGGGAGCGTTGTAGAGATCAGCGATCTCAGAAGCACTATGCGAGATAATCTGTATCTTGCCCGTCAGAGCAGTGATGATCCAGAGGTCATGTTAGATTATTACAATGAAGTATTGCGGCTTGCTACAGATGCAGAAGAGCTTCGACCGGGTGATTCAGAAGTAGCCAGAATCCGCGGAGAAGCACTGGCCGAATTGGATAGAATGGATGGAGTCGCACGGTTAAACGCCATCCCGCTGCAAGTTTATCCGAAAGGAACCAAACTGAGCGCCATTGATTTGGGCGATCCATTGAATGGAGAGCTCTTTGTTCTAGATAAGGGCAACAACCTGGTATATTTACACCGGACAAGCGAGAACTATCAGGGAATTGAGGAGAGTACTCCAGAAGTCATCCTATCCTCCGAACAGACCGTAGGCAACCAGATCGTGGGTGAGATAGTCGATATTATGTGGCGCCCGCGTGGAAACGATGTAAGTAGGGACGGTCTAGCGATGTTGGACAAGGCAGGTGTCCTATTCAGTTACCATCCGAACCTTGCCGACACACGCGCAGTGCCTTTGGGATTTGCTATCGATTGGTTAAGCCCGTCGTCTATCACTAGCTACTTTGAGCGATTGTATATCCTTGACAATGGAGCTGGCGAGATCTGGAGATATCTCCCAGACGGCGACGGTTTTATCCTTCAGGAGGATGAAAAGTCAATCCAGTTCGATGAGGACATCGACATCGAACACGTTGTCGACCTGGCCATCCATAGCGAAGATGGTAGTGTCCTCCTCTTATACGACGATGGAAGAATTCGTCGATATGCCAACCGTCGAATGCTCTGGGACGAAAAGAGCTTGTTCGAAAGTGGCATGAGCACTCAGCTTGTTGAACCTGTAACGGTAAAGTTCGTTGGGCGTGGATTGAGTTCGTCGATATATGTTCTCGATCCCGGTTCAGATAGACTGGTTCAGATAAGCCTTGGGGGAACATTTTTGGCCCAATTCAAGGTTGAGGATGCGGATGGAGCTGAGCTCCTCGGCAGGGCAAGTGATTTTGTCGTCGCTAGCGATCCCAACCGTGTATTCATCGTCGCCGAAAATACTCTCTACCAGGCGACGCAGTTTAAATAAGTGGCGTATTCAACCCTACCCCACCCGAGTAATCTCCAACAGTATCCGATGTCCCATAACAGACAATCCGATCCGTATATAGATCTGGAGACACGGATAGCTGACTGGGCTCCCACATTTTCGGATATACGCGCAATAGTTGCTTATGGATCTCGGGCATTACCGGGAAACTCTTTCGATGAGTTTTCGGATCTAGACCTGGTTCTTTTCACTGCAGACCCGGACAGGTATGTGGAAGATTCTGACTGGTTAGGGGCGATCGCAGAGATCTGGCTAGCGGTATTGGAACAAACAGGAGCCGGTGATCCTGAGTGGTTTGTAGTATACGCGGGTGGTCTAAAGGTAGATATTATCCTCTCGTTAGTGGAGTCCGATGCCGAATTCATTCAATTTCTGGACACCTCACCCTACAAGAGAGCTTTCGCCCGGGGTATGCGCGTCATCTACCATGCTCCCGAATTAGCACTGTCTCGATCTGCTCAGGCGCCCGAACTCGCCGTCTCTGCCCTACCTACGGAAATCGATCTCGAGAAATGCGTCAATAGTTCTCTCATAAGAGTGGTTAAGGCTGCGATGTTACTCGGCCGAGGTGAGCTTATCCGCAGTCTATCAGTTCTGGACTGCGGTGTAAGAACGAAGCTACTAGCGCTACTAGAGCTGCACGCCAGGGCAACGAAAGACACCGACATCGATATATGGTATTGCAGCCGGTTCCTGGATCAATGGGCAGATCCCGATGCCCTTGCCACCCTTGTAAAGACTTACAGCCACTACGATGCCAGGGAGATCAGGCAGGCGCTTCTCATGTCGACGGAGCTCATTTCGAGATTGGCTGCTGATACCGCGAGAGCTAGAGGGTATCGATTTCCCACTGAGGGCCAGAGAAGGACCCTGGCCTGGCTCACCCAGCTGCTACACGATCAAGGTGGGCATTAGCCGTCAGCTTCGAATGTCAAACCGATTGTGCTTCTAAATCTGCTTGGGAGGGGATAGCTCTCGCCAGGGTTGGGCCACGGAGATCTTTCTCGCCGCTAACGTCTCCAACACCTGCTGTCGAAGGTGGCGTTGAACCTCCCATTGTCTGTTTGGTCGAGTTTTTCCCGTAATTCGTAGTCTAACCCCCCAATCGTCCAACCCTTCGATACCCGTAATCGCCAGTTCATCAAGAAGCAGCGGAGCGATAGACTCATCTCTCTGTGCGTTTTCCTTGACTTCCTCGAGGGATTGAAATGCTTGCTCTATATCCTGATCATACGGAATGGTTACATCAACAAATGCCCGGGACCAGCCCCTGGTCCGATTTGAGACTATTCGTAGTTCACCATTTGGAACGATATGAATTGTTCCATCGCCATCGCGCAGCCTGGTAGCTCGTAGGGTCAGATCCTCAACTGTTCCGATTACCCCATCAAATTCAATGACATCACCTATGTGAAATTGACCTTCAAAAATGATGAGAATACCGCCTATCACATCTTTTACTAGCGTCTGGGCACCAAGACCCAAAGCGAGACTGACAATCCCCACACTCGCCAGAATTGGTCGTATGTCAATACCGAGTCGATCTAGGATCATAAGTAGCGTGATGCCGATGATAACTACGGTGCCAGAGGTTTTAACCAGCCTACGAATCGTGTCAGTTCGTTTGTCAAAGTCACTGCCTTCAACATCGTCAAGCTGTTGTATTCTCCCGCCAATAAGACGGCTCGCGATAGATAGAAGTATGTATGCTGCAACCGCCAAAGCGATGATTAATATGATCTGCAAGCCAGTAGTGACAAGCCACTGCACAAAGACACTAAAGTCTATTGAGTCAAAATCCAACGAAAGATTCTCCTTTCGAATTGCATGTGTTGATAGGCAATGATTGGCATCCATCCAATCCACCGCTACCACAGAGGGCGGTACAGCGTTTCAATTGCACTACGCGCACAGATTGGTCCAAGTTATTGTCTACTTCAACTACCATAGTCGTAGAATCCACGCCCACTCTTCCTTCCCAGTCTACCGCTCTCGACCATTCTGCTCTGCAATGGACGGGGACGGTATTTAGGATCGTGAAAAAAGGCCTTATAGACCGATTTCGTAACATCAAGGTTCACATCTGTGCCGACAAGATCGATCAGTTCAAAGGGGCTCATGCGGAATCCGAGTGAATTTGCAAGCAGTTCGATTGTCTCAACGTCGGCCGCATTTTCCCCGAGAAGGCGAAGGGCTTCTTTATAGAAAGGACGGGCTACTCGATTAACGATGAATCCAGGCGTATCCTGGCAAATAACTGGCGTCTTACCAAGTGACTTAGTAAACATAGCACAAACAGACAGAGTCTCTTCTGTGGTGTCATCTCCACCGATTATTTCGACCAATCTCATAATATGTGCGGGATAGAAAAAATGCATGCCAACGAACCTGTCAGGACGATTTGTAACGCTAGCGCGTTTACACGAAGACTGGAGGTATTGGTTGTTAAAACTGCACTCATTTGAGCAATGGTATCAATATCCGCATACAATGCTCGTTTAAGCTCGAATCGCTCAGGGGCTTCCTCAATAATCAAATCAGATTCAGCTAGGGCATCAAGATGAATAGTGAATGTAAGCGAAGCTAATGCCTTTCTGGCGCTTGAATCCGTTTCCTTCCCTCGAGCAACACCGATTTCAACGATTCTTGTCAATTCCTTGCGAGTTCGAGCCAGGAGTTCCTCGTGGACATTTAGGACTATTACTGAGTAGCCGGCCATTACTGACGTGGCAGCGATCCCTATGCCCGTTGTTCCAGCTCCGATCACGGCCACTTTATTTATCTTAGTATACTCATTAACCATGTTTTCAACTCTCGTGCCAAGAGAAGTCGATCTGTTCCGAACAACTGGTCTGAATCCTTATCTCACTCACCCTGGAACTGAGCAGGACGTTTCTCAATGAAAGCCTGAACACCCTCCTTTCTATCGTGACTCCTCCCGGCAATATCCTGCAGCATGGATTCGTATATCAGCGACTCCTCAAGCGAGCTCTCGGCTGATTTGTACATCGCTCGCTTCGTTAGGCCGAAGGCAAGGGTTGGTCCGTTTGCCAGCATACCTGCCCAGGCAGCGGCTATTTCGTCTAGTTGACGTGCAGGGACCACTTTATTTACCATCCCCCAGCTATGGGCATGTTCTGCTGTAATCTTCTCAGCCGTAATAGCCATTTCATAAGCTCGCGAATAACCGATGAGCCTTGGGAGCATCCAGGTCGTGCCGCTATCTGGGACCAGCCCAACCCTGGAAAAAGCTAACATGAAACTTCCATACTCAGAAGCGATCCGGATGTCTGCGGCTAAGGCCACACCACATCCTGCACCCGCCGCAATGCCATTAACAGCGGCGATAATCGGTTTCTCAAGTTCGACCATCTGCAGTATCAGACGATTATATCCCTGCCTGATATGGTCGCCTATGGAAAAGTCATCACCCCTGTCTTCTACTTCTTTAAGGTCCTGCCCGGAGGAGAATGCTCGGCCTTCACCCGTGATTACAACACAGCGAACGCTCTTGTCGCGACTCGCTTCCCTGAATGCATGCGTAGTTTCACTGATCATAACCGTGTTGAAGGCGTTTAATGCATGCGGTCGGTTCAGCTTCAGCGTAGCAATTGACGCTTCGACATTATAAATTATCGATTCATAGCTCACGATCGGCTCCTCCTTAGATAGGGTTTACGGAGATAGAATATGAATTGTTGCGAATTACGCTCTATTGTATGCTTATCGGAGTGATTAGGAGCTAAAAAACTGGAATCTCTTGAATGTGCATTACGAGTTCAGGGCTATCATTGATTGTATATCCCAGTAGCCTTCAAGTTGGGTGAGTAGACCTGATTCAGATTGTGAACACGTTGATGCCTGAAAACTTAGCCATCTTTCCCGAGCCAGCCCTCCCCGTTGCCTGCCACTGAATCGCTATGCGGTCGCCGCTAATGTACCGAGTTACTGGCTTCATAGAGAACTCTGACCAAGTTCGCACCATACCGGTAAACCACTTGGCTAAACCTTCATGGCCTTTAAAAGGTTTCCCGCCATAAGGATCGAATAAATCTGCCTCAGTACTAAAACAGCTTGGATAAGCATCTCGATCGAGTACGCGCAGGGCTTGAAAGTAGCGATCAGAGACTGAAACCATCATCTCCTCTATTAAATCTTTCCTCCTCGGCCTGCCCGTATGGCTGTCTTAACCAGAGAACGATCATAGGTCCATCCTCCAAATCCTGAAGTCTCATGGCCACTACGTCAATCTGTCGGCGCAACCTCAGGTAATCAGGATAATCCAATTTAACAGGACGTCCCTCCATCCACGCTGTTCGGCAACGATCGACAATATCATCGCCGTTCAGCGTTCTCAGTTCGCACATTACAACCTCGGTGTCCTCAGGACCCTCGAGGACGGATTGGAACCAGAGATAGGGGCTAGGTCTAAAATCTGGCGTTGGACCTTCAATAATTGATATCAATTCAGGTTCAATTTCTAGCATTTCTCGCCACCTAATCCGCATAACAGGGAAAGTACAATAGAGTTGAGAGTTTTGATAAACGCTTGGCCTTGATGGGACGCAGGTTAGTATCAAGAGCGTGATATGATACTATACTACTGCCTCTACCAGTCGTTGGCAACCCCTCTAGCAGGCTATTTCTCCGCGATTAATCACGAGATCGATGAGTATGCCAACTAGAGCGCCGAAAGAGCCTTCTCGATGTCAGATAGGATGTCACTGTCGTCTTCTAGACCAACAGATAGCCTTAACAATCCCTCTTCGATTCCGACTGAGGTCCTCACTTCATCCGCCTGCACAGAGGATATGGTGGATTGCGGATGGGAAATCAGGGAGTGAACGCCACCGAGACTCACGGCAAGAGTAATTAGCTCTAGTCCTTCAAGAAATCTGAAAGCTGCAGTCTTTCCCCCTTTCAGGCTAAAACTCACCATTCCTCCATACCCACCGAGCATCTGGTCTCTCGCGAGACTATGCTGTGGGTGGACAACGAGACCTGGATAGAAAACTCGGTCTATTTTTGGGTGATCAAGCAGAAACGAGGCGACATCCATAGCGTTTTGATTATGTCGCTCCATTCTTATACCAAACGTCTTCAGACCTCGCCCAAGGAGCCAGGCCTCGAATGGGTGCAGGACAGAACCAAATAGCACATGGTCATGCCACATTCGTTCCATCGTGTCTTGATCGGAAACGATGACACCTGCTACCACATCGGAATGGCCGGAAAGGTATTTCGTCGCGCTGTGTAAAACGATATCGCAGCCAAGTTCGAGCGGTCTTTGATTGTACGGGGTGGCAAAAGTGTTATCAACCACGCTAATAAGGTCATGGGTCTTTGCCAACCTAGAAACATCCTCTAAATCGGTTAGCGAGAGCATTGGGTTTGCTGGGCTCTCGACGTAGAGTAGCCGAGTTTCGCTCCGTATCGCCTGCTCAAAGGAGTTCGAATCCTCCTGGTCTACAAATGTAAAATCAATTCCAAATTGAGGTAGCTTTCGGCGGATAAAGTTGTAAGTTGTAGGATATATATTCCGCTGGGCAACCAGGTGATCTCCTGTTTTGAGCTGATTCAGCAAAACCAAGGCGACAGCTGCCATTCCTGACGCGACAGCCAGGCCGGCCTCCCCACCCTCTAGTTTCGCCAAGATCGATTCAACCTGCTTTGTATTAGGTGTGGCATACCTTCCGTAGAATTGGGGATGCGCCTTGGAAGCCATCGCCGCCGAGATATCATCTGGATTGAGAAACCCGAAAGTCGCGCTTTGGAATATCGGTGACGACACCGCGGATGTCGGATTATGTTCTTCTCCCCCGTGGATACCTATTGTATTGAAGTTCGATTCCTTTCTGTTACCAGCGCCCATGCCTTTTCTATCTCCTGATCAATGCCCTAATGTATTCCATGCCAACTCTTCCATCTACTTCAATTGATCTCGGGTTCCTAACACGAATATTTCATCGCCGACTTGGAGTTGCGTATTTTCATCGGGTGTCACGGTAGTACCTGTCTCTCTCTAGCAACGCTACCAAGATCACCCCTGTTACCCGGCGCAAGTCCGCTTCTACTACTGTATAGCCGGCGAGTGGAGAATTTTCGGCAATCATAACTTCTTCTGGCCAAAGCTCCAGTCCACTGTCCAAGGTAACGATGTTAAGAAACTCTGTGACGTGGGCCTTGTTAATACGCTGGCCATAAACTGTCCCCCTAATCGAAAGGGAGATACCACGCGATCAGGCCCGGCTCTGCGCATCTTGCTCTCATTCTCACTATCCGCGCTTCTGGCGACGATGTTCAAGTCCGGATTGAGTGTCCGCGCCGACAGGACAATAAACAGATTATCTGTGTCGCTTCCAGTGCAAACCATTATTCCGTCTGCTCTTTCAAGGCCTGCAACTCTCAGTACTTCATCTTTTGTGGCATCACCAAGCACTACGGTCATCCCTTCCGATTGCAGCTTGTCGACGAGTCGTTCATCTCTCTCGATGATCACGATATCTCTTGTAGATTCCAGCAGATTCTTTATCGCGCTCTTCCCGACTCGTCCATATCCACAGACGACGATATGTTTCTCAAGCTTCTCGATCATACGTCTACTTCCCCTTCTTCTGAGCGTTTTTCCAATATCCGCTTCCAAAACATACTGACCTGCCGTATTCAGGGCATAAGCCAATGTTCCAACACCTAGCAGCAAGAGAACTATGGTAAAGACCTGACCCGATCTGGAAAGAGGTCGCACCTCAGCATATTCGACGGTAGTCAGCGTTATCGCAGTCATGTATAGGGATTCGAGCGGGCTCCATCCCTCGATAAAATAGTATCCGATGGTTCCAAGGAACAGTAAAACGACTGGCAGCAAAAATAGAACGAGGAGCTTTCTGGTGGGTAGCAGCAATGCTGAACCTCTTTAAGCGGTCAGATCAATGAATCTAAAATGATGAGCGGTCGGATCCGATTTAGTAAAGAGCCGAAAGACGGTCGGCGATCTCGGTCCGACCGGATTCAATTTGAGCCAGCTTTTCGCGTTCCCGGTCTACGACGTGAGCAGGCGCTCTTTGTGCGAATGCACTGGCTAACAGTTTTGTTAATCGAACCTTTTGTTCGTCAAGTTGGGCCAGCTCAGACTGTAGCCGCGACCGTTCTTTCTCAAGATCAACCAAACCCGCTAGAGGTAGGTAAACTGTAATGTCTCCCAATGGAACGGTCACGACTGCTTCAGGAGCTTCCACTGTTGCGGATATTTTAGTTTGCGAGTCATCCAACCTAGCTAAGAAAGTTAGGATCGGCCGCTGTGATTGGATGGATTGAGCGCGATTTCCCGCCGCAATCATGGCGGCGATCCGTTTAGCGGGCTCCACTTTGTATTCTGAACGGATCGACCGTATAGCCCGTACAAGCTGCTGCAGCCGTTCGAAATCGGCAGCTTCTTGTTGATAGCGCCTGCCCTGTGTGGGCCATTCAGCAATGATAAGAGCCTCTGGCCAATCTTTCACTAATCCGGATCCAGCTTCACTGGCATCAAACGCCCGTTTAAGCTGTTGCCACGTTTCCTCGGTCACGTAGGGAATATAGGGGTGGAGAAGCCGTAGGCAGTTATCCAGTACATGAACAAGAATCGACAAAGTTGCGGCGGCCGATCTAGCACTCTCTCCAAGTTGAACCTTCGCCAACTCAACATACCAATCGGCATAGTCACTCCATAAGAATTCGTAGACTTGCCGGCCCGCCTCCCCATACTGGTAGCCGTCGGCGAGCCGATCTACGTCCGCAACCAAGGCGCTCATTCGGGTCAATATCCACTTATCCGCTACTGAAAAGATCTGTGGGCTGGATATTTGTGATCCGTAATCCGCTTCATACTTCTCCAAACTATGAACGACAAACCTAGCCAGGTTCCAGATCTTATTTGCGAAGTTTCGATTGCTGGCTACCTTCGCCAGAGACAAGTTCAGATCATTACCTGGCGTACCGCCTGTCAACAGAGTGAAACGCAAGGAATCGGTGCCATACTGTTCTATAATTTTCAACGGGTCGACGACATTCCCCGCAGTTTTGCTCATCTTCTTCCCATGCTCATCGCGAACGAGACCATGGAGATATATTGTGTGAAATGGGATATCGTTTGTAAACATCGCTCCGGCCATGACCATACGGGCTACCCAGAAAAATAAGATGTCATAACCAGTTTCAAGGACGTCGGTAGGGTAGTATTTCTCGAGATCGTCTGTTTCCTCAGGCCAGCCCAGGGTTGAGAACGGCCAGAGAGCACTGCTGAACCAGGTATCAAGTACATCTGGATCTTGTTCAATCCCAGAGCTACCACATGCTTGGCATGCCTCTGGATCTTGCTTGGCTACCGTTAATTGACCACAGTCATCGCAATACCAGACCGGAATCCGGTGTCCCCACCATAACTGACGGCTGATGCACCAGGGCCGGATATTCTCGAGCCAATTTTGCCACACCTTTTCAAACCTGCTAGGAACGATCTTTATCCGGCCGCTGCTCACCGCTGCCAGTCCCATCTCGGCCATAGGTTTCGCATTGACAAACCACTGTCGGCTTACCAAGGGCTCGATGATCTCCCCTCCTCGCTGGCTGCGGGGCACACTGATGGTGTATGGCTCGACCTTCAACGTCAGTCCCGCCCCTTCCATATCAGTCCACAATTTCTCGCGACATTCGAAGCGGTCTAACCCCTCGTACTGACCGGCCTGGGAGCTCATCGTGGCATCTTTATTCATCACGTTGACGATCTGCAAACCGTGTCTTTGCCCGATTTCGAAGTCGTTGGGATCGTGCCCTGGCGTCACCTTTAACGCGCCTGTCCCGAAACTTATGTCAACATAATCATCCGCAATGACCGGTATCTCCCGGTCCAACATCGGCACAAAAGCAGATCTGCCGATGAACTCAGCATATCGTTCGTCGTCAGGGTGAACGGCAACGGCCGTATCGCCCAAAATCGTCTCAGGTCGAGTCGTCGCCACCGGTATATGACCGCCACCGGCAACCGGATACTTGAAATAGTACAGCTGCCCGGGCTCATCTTGATATTCAACCTCGAGATCAGAGACGGCCGTCTGTAAACCTGGCGACCAATTAACCAGGTACTCTCCCTGGTAGATGAGTCCCAGACGGTAGAGCCGAACAAACGCCTCTCTTACCGCCGCAGAAAGCCCTTCATCAAACGTGAACCGCTCTCGATCCCAGTCACACGAAGCGCCCAACCTTCGAAGCTGCTCGGTAATATAGCTACCGAATTTCCGCTTCCACTGCCAGGTGCGCTCGATAAACGCTTCTCGTCCTATCTCCTCTCGGGTGACGCCCTCATTTTCCTTCAACTGCTTTTCTACCTGCAGCTGGGTTGCGATTCCCGCATGGTCTGTGCCGGGAACCCAGAGGGCCGCGTACCCTTGCATCCGCGCTCTCCGGATCATCAGGTCTTCGACCGCGACAAACAACGCGTGACCCTGATGGAGTTCGCCTGTGACATTGGGAGGTGGGATCGAGATCACGAAAGGTTCGGCGTCATCCGGCCGCGCTTCCGGTTTAAACCATCCATTCTCCTCCCACCACCGGTATAGGCGCTCCTCAGTGCCCCTGAATTCGTATGCCTTTGGCATTTCGGCCATAAATGTTGATCGCTCCTATCGCTCGATGATGTTAATCCGCTCGATACCGTCACCCCCCGAGGGGGATGATCCGCTGGGATCTGGCTCGAGGACAGTAAGGGCGTTAAGGACGTCCTCACCCTCGATAATCTCCCCAAATATCGTATGCAGTCCATCCAACCACGGCGTCTCTTCGTAGGTGATAAAAAACTGGCTTCCATTCGTCATAGGTCCGGAGTTGGCCATAGCCAGGAGGCCAGCTCGATCAAACAACAGACCATTAGAGACTTCGTCCTCGAAGGCGTAGCCAGGACCACCTGTTCCTGTTCCGGTCGGATCCCCGGCCTGAGCCATGAAATCCTCGATGACCCTATGGAACATCGTACCGTCATAGAAACCTTGTTCTGCAAGGAAGACGAAATTGTTAACTGTGAGAGGTGACTGCTCTGCAAAGAGCCCGAGGCGGATATCACCTTTCTCCGTCCGGATACACGCTTCATACTCCTTCGAGGTATCGATTTCTAGTTCAGGATAAACGGCATAATAGTCGTTCCGATCGGCAGGAGCTACATCGGTCAATACCCTGGCCTCATCCCCACCACAGGGGTCATCGTCTTCACCAGAAATAAGCGGATAGACCACGACCGAAACGGCGATGACAACTAGGAAAACTACAACAATCCTGAGAATGCGCTTACGCCTTTCCGCTTTTCGTTGTTTTTCCACCTCGGCTTGCTTGGCCATTCTACGTTTACGTTCCATCGATGATCTCTTAGTCATGACTTACATTACCGCCTTTTTGACGACGAGTTTATTCCCGAAACCTACCCAATTGACATTACATCGTGTAAGAAAGTTGACGATCCGAAATGATCAATTCTAACTAATCCGCGCCGGCTTAATTCTCCTTCGCCTCTAAGTCCCGCCTTCTCTCCAATCTCCAAATGGCGACGAGGCCCAGGACGGCTGCCGCAAAGCCAAGGGCGTATCCCTCTCCGATCGTAGCTCCGGTCATAAAAAGACCGGCCATTCCGAAAGCGCCACCGACAAGATATAGGATGAGCACCGCTTCGACTTCACTGTATCCGCGCCTGACGATGCGATGGCTGACATGGTCCTTTCCGGCCGTTGTCAGTGGATTAACGCCTCGCCTCACCCTGGAGATGATTACCAGGGTGGTGTCGAATATGGGCAGGCCCATGATGAACACCGGCACCATCCAGGTGACGAAATTCACGTTCTCGGGAAACCGCAGCTGGATGCACAGAACCGCCAAAAGGAATCCCAGGAAAAGAGAGCCCGCGTCTCCCATGAAGATCCGCGCCGGTTTGAAATTGTATCTCAGAAAACCCAGGCAAGCTCCCAGTATTCCGGCCGCCAATGCTGCCACCAAGTACTGGTTATTTAGGGTCGCCAGCAACAATATAAACGACGCGGCCACGCCACTTACCCCGGCGCTCAAACCATCCATATTGTCCATGAAATTCATGGCATTACTGATGCCGATCAACCAGGTGAAGGTCAATAGGTAGTTAAGCCACTCTGGAATCGGTAAGCTGATGCGAATCCCGAAATAGACGACGATCAAAAAACCCAGGATCTGCCCAGCTAACTTGACATAAGCCGGAACACGGCGGCGATCATCTATCAATCCGGTAAGAGCGACGACCGAGGAAGCTAAAAGGACGCCGATAAC
>JBARZW010000119.1:0-3527 GCA_049650305.1 Promineifilaceae bacterium (SeqCode) | reverse complement strand
CCCATGATGGCTCCCAAAGATGTCAAGGATTCGTAGTCGATTTTGACATCTAAGTGCTCGGCCGGAATACAACCGCCCGACGGCCCGCCGATCTGTGCTGCTTTGAAACGCTTCCCGTTTGGGATCCCACCTCCGATATCAAAGATTAACTCTCGCATGCTGATGCCAAGAGGCACTTCGATTAGTCCCGTATTGCAAATGTTCCCCACCAGGGAAAATATCATCGTGCCTTTGCTATTCTCAGTACCGATGTTGGCGTACCAATCTGCCCCACGGTTGATGATAATCGGGACCGAGGCCCAACTCTTCACATTGTTGATGTTGGTCGGATGGCCCCAGAGACCTGATTGTGATGGATATGGTGGACGAGGTCGCGGTTCACCAATCCTTCCTTCAATCGAAGCCATCAACGCCGTCTCTTCACCACAGACAAAAGCGCCGCTACCTAACCTAATATCGACATTCAAGTCAAAGCGGCTATTTAGAATTTTTTTGCCAAGGAACCCACGCTCCTGGGCCTGGTCGATGGCTTGCCGAAGGTGCCTCACCGCCAGTGGGTATTCGTTGCGGATGTACACATAACCTTGCTGGGCACCGATAGCATATGCGCCGATGACCATGCCTTCCAAAACGCGGTGGGGATTTCCCTCCATGATGGAGCGATCCATATAAGCGCCTGGGTCTCCCTCATCCGCATTACAGATAATGTACTTGACATTGTCGGATTCTTGACGACATAGCTCCCACTTTAAACCGGTGGGAAAACCAGCCCCCCCACGTCCCCTCAGGCCAGAACGCTTTATCTCATCAATAACGTCTTCAGGTGACATCTTGGATAGAACTGTATTTAGCGACTCATAACCCCCCGCTCTGATGTATTCATCGATTTCGATTGGATCTATCAGTCCGTTGAGGTCGAGTATCACCCGCTTTTGGTGTTTGTAGAACGGGACCTCGGTTTCTTCTTTGATCGCTTCGCCTGTTTGAGGGTCTATGTACAGAAGACGCTCGATCACTTCACCTTCCAAGATCGTTTTGGTGATGATCTCGGGGACATCCTTAGGTCTGATGTGGACGTACATGATCTCCTGAGGACGGATAACGACCAGAGGTCCTTGCTCGCAGAAACCGTGACAGCCGGTAGATTTGATTGAAAAATCGACCTCGCCATTAAGATTTAGCCGGGAAAATTCTTGCTTAAAGGCCTCAAAAACGTCCTCACTACCATAGATGCGACAACCCGTGCCCCCACAGACGGTCATGTAGGTCGTGATTAATTCTGCCGAGCCAGATTCGGCCAGATGCTCTTCAATTACCTCTGGAATGGAGCTGGCGCTAAGTTCAACCATGTTTAACCTCCATCCTCTTAAGGTTTTTGAGCAACCGGTTAGTTTTCTGGGCTGTCATTTGCCCGGCATATTCCCCATCGGTCACGATAATAGGTCCCAGGGCACAAGCTCCCAGGCAATTGACGGTTTCCAGGGTGAATAACCGATCCCGTGTTGTTCCTCCGGTCTCGATTCCAAGTTGGGTCTCAAGCCAGTCAAGGATGCGCGGGCTGCCGCGAACGTGACAGGCCGTGCCCATACAGACGCTCATGCAGTGCTTCCCTTTCGGAACTAGGCTAAATGCGTTATAGAATGTGGCTACCGAGTAGACCTGAGAAAGCGGCACGCCTAGCCAGGCGCTGGCCAATACTAATGCCTCAGGGGGAAGGTACCGATAGCGCTCCTGGATTTTCTCCAGGGTGGCTATCAATGCTATTTCCCCTGCTACTCCCCTCTCTATAATAGTGTACAACTCGCTAATCGCTGCATCCATGCGGGTATTCCTAAAAGTTGCCGAGTGCACTTGTATCAATCCCGGCATAAAGTTGTCTGCTTGGGCCTGCCGGCAAATCCTATTTCTATCTATTGACAGTGAATTCTCTAGCAGACCCGGATTGGTGGCGTGAAGATCGAGGTTAAAAGCGCGGCAAATCCACGCCGCATTCTGACATCTTCATCGGTAATAGGAACGACATCCAACACTGATGGATACTTTGCATAAACGGGAAATTCTGATTCTTTTAGATTTTGAGTCAGTGCCCGATCAAGTGCGATAATGAGAGCTTCGAGCGCCGCCGAAGATTTTCTTACAAGGAGAAGCAGATGCACAGTGGCATCTAGTGGCTGCACAACACCTAAATCAAATTCTGGATTGGTATCAGGTTCATACAAGTAGACGTTTTTGATTTGCTCATCATTTTTCATCAATAGGTCACCAACCCCCTTAGCCAAGCCACACTTAAAGTGGCTCAGAAAATCCTGTCTTTGACTCAGTACAACGAGATCTTCGTCTCGGCTAGCCGCTGGGAGCCTGGAAACAGCATATTCGATCGCATTATCACGAATGGCGTTGACGTGTTCTTGGATGTCAGTTATTTCTGCTGCTACGCGTATGTCCTGCCGGTCGACATTTGAAACATTGGGTGACATTACTTTCCTCCTATCTTTGATGTATCGAGAAAGGACATCCCTTTCAAAGTTTGGAAACCATTAAAAGCATCTAGCTCAAGTTAGCATAAAATCCATTAAAGACTCATAAAAGGCAGGCCCATTTGTATTAAAAACGCATGAAAAAGCCACGGCCAGGAGCCGTGGCTAGTTTCTTATATAGGTTGCGCTTGGAATGGTGCAGGCAGGATTGACTGCCTAGCTCTCGTCAGGACACCCCAGCATGTATCCTACCCCAGGGCTGGTCACGATCATTTGTGGATATTCTAGATCTGCTTCTAATTTGCGCCGGAGGTGATGAATATAAGCAGGCAGGTAATCGATGTCGTACTGGTATTCGGATCCCCAAACCGCCGACAGAAACTGTTCATGAAGAATGACCCGGTTGCGATGACTTATCAACTCATGTAACAGGCTATACTCTGTTTTGGTCAAGTGGATTTCCTCATGATCCCGAGTCACTCGCCTGCGGGCGTGGTCGATATACAGCGGACCGCAGAAAACGTCTACATCTATTCCTTCGGATGCTTCGCGTATTGATCGCTTCAATACTGATTGCACTCGTGCAGGAGTTCCTTGGCACTAAAGGGTTTGGTAATGTAATCATCTGCGCCTGAATCAAATCCTTCCAAGACATCCGATTCTCGGGCCTTGGCCGTTAGCATGATTATCGGCACATTGGAGAACTCTCGCACTTGTTGCGACACCTGATAACCGTCGACATCGTCTGATAGGACAATATCTAGAAGGACCAGATCTGGCTCGTAAAAAAATGCGCCCTCGAGAACAGGATGCGGAACTGGCCAAATTGCTCGAACGGCGAGATTTCGTAGATTATTTCAAATACGCCCTGGCCCAAGAGGTTGCCCAGGTGATCGCTGAATACGACCAACGTGTCCAGGCTGTTTATCTCTTTGAAGAAACGGCCAATCCCGACGCAGAGACAGAAGATTATCTTTCTATCGTCGACCTGACTATTCATCTCCTGGCTTCGGTAACTTCTGCTTCGGCCGCTCTTGAAGCGTTCGTTAC
>JBARZW010000118.1:0-16602 GCA_049650305.1 Promineifilaceae bacterium (SeqCode) | reverse complement strand
CCAGTCGGTGATCTGCTGGGCAGTGCCCATGGCCCATCCGGGTGGAATGGGATCAGGATCCCCGGCACTCTCGTCCCAGACCACGTTGGCCAAGGAAGTTTCAGAGACCTCGCGATCCAAGCCTGCTAATATGCCCGTAATTTGATCTACAATTGCCCCGGTATGGGCATCGACGTAGACAAATTCACGGATGGTGATAGCTGAGTTGGTAACTTCCACTTCGTAGACAAGATGGTTCCTACCTTCAACGCGTTGGACCAGACCTGTGCGGTAGACCATTATCACACTGGCAACACTGCTCAGGTCGTGGCTGACCATTCGCGATTCGCTCTGTCTGGCCACGGCATTCATGGCGATCTGACTAGCTGCTTCGGCGCTGAGATCAGGCGTAGTTTTCACCATGATATCAGGGACGAATGTGCCGTTGACGGCCGTAATCGCATTGCTGTCGTTCAGATGGACTTTCAACACACCGGCAAAGACCGGCACACCCTTATAAACCTGG
Organism: Promineifilaceae bacterium (SeqCode); assembly: GCA_049650305.1. Classification (GTDB taxonomy): domain Bacteria; phylum Chloroflexota; class Anaerolineae; order Promineifilales; family Promineifilaceae; genus UBA11865. The sequence continues at coordinate 16,097 of JBARZW010000118.1, read as the reverse complement.
TGATAGGTCACGTGGGAATTGCCATAGTTATCGACAGACAAGTCCACGTAATTCAATTCGGCCGCAGGATTGGTGATGCCAAAAACCTCACCATACTCAATGAAGAAGGCGTCTGCCTGAGCAACGGCCGATGCTCCAGCCTGTGGAGCTTGAATCACAGTCAATCCTTGAGGAATTCGAACAAAGCTCGCATAGCCGGTCGCGCTGTTTATGCTGATCTCGGCCGATCCATTCGTGGCCTCATCCAGCGCTCGATCAAAACCGGTAGCGATGGGCGAATTATTCGTTGGTACCGATGAAAAGTCGCCCTTAGACCGAATCATATCAAAAACAGCTTCGTCATTAGCGCTCTGTTGACTCTCCCCCGCTGCTGGCGAGACCGATAACACAATGGCGATGGCCAGTATAGTCAGTACTGCCAAAGCCAGGCTTACGACCCGCCAAGGATGTGAAGTTGAATTGGAATTCATGCCAAAAACCCTCCTTCAATATCTTGTAGTCGCCCCGGACGATATATCGGCCAAGGTGCTGAAAAGATTACTCCCCTTCGAACCAGATGGAGAACATGCGCTTATGAAGCACCATCTCCTGGTACCAGGTTTTTATCGACTCTTAAATCTGTTCCAACTGCAATATGAATAGGTAATAATTGAGGAATACGGCACGTCGTATTAGCGCAACATTAATTTTATCCTGATGAGCGACGGCTTGCCAATTAGTCTTTGGATTGCTACCGAAGAAAATAACAATTTCGTCTAGTCGAAGCGACGGTATAGACAATTTAACCGGGTCTCTTATTGGATGAGAAATCCGGTCTCCATGTAGCGAACAATCGCCTCATTTAACGGGATGAAGATGCTGTCGTAGGATTGCTGACAGTTTAATGAAGCGTCTCAGCGTTCTCGCCAATTATTGATCTTGACCTGACGTTCCAGGTTGATCGATTGAGCCATCGTCTTTATTACTCGCGCGTCTCCACAACAGCGCTCCGACCACCACCAGTATGCTAGAATCAATGTAGGGGAACGCCAGGTGATCAACGAGGATGCCTATCAGGCTCGCTGCACAATCGCCAATCAGGATGATGATGCCACCAATAAATAAGACGCTACCTGGTCGGAAGGTAGATGCCGGCTCAATTGGGGATAGATATATTGCTATTATCTGGGATAGATGGGGAATGTGACTATTGACGTAGGACCGGGCGAGAACCGTATTTCATTCCGTATGTCATGGATAGTAGCTTGATTCTCGATTACACCAGATTCAATTCTTGCGCATTGATGACGGCTTGGGTTCGATCTCTAACCTCTAGCTTGGCGAGCAGATTGGAGACATGGTTCTTTACCGTCCCCGTGGATATGAAAAGCTTCTCTGCAATCTCCTGGTTAGATAACCCCTGAGCCATGAGCTGCAGGACTTCTTGCTCGCGGTCGGTTAGGGGTTCTACTAGTTCACTCTGGGCTGTGACATCACCAGAAGCCAGCCGCGAGAATTCGGCAACGACCCGCCGTGTTATGCTCGGTTGGATCAGTCCTCCACCGGCCGCGACCGTTCGAATCGCTTCAGCCATCTCTTTGCTGCTGATGTCCTTCAGGAGAAATCCGTGGGCTCCCGCCCTAAGCCCTCCGAATATGTACTCGTCATCGTCAAATGTTGTTAGGATGATCACGGCCACATCGGGATGGCTTTTGGCTAGTTCCCTTGTCGCGGTCACACCATCCGTAATCGGCATCCGTACATCCATGAGAATCACATCCGGCCGGCACCCATCGACGATCTCCAGGGCTTCTTCACCGTTCGCTGCCTGGCCCACCACCTCCATGTCTGGCTCGGTATCCAGGAGGATCTGTATTCCCTCTCTTGTGAGCTGCTGATCGTCTACCAGCAATACTCGAATCATCACGCTACTCCGTAGGAATTGAGAGCTCGAGCAAGAATCCACCTTCTTCGTCTTGTCCGGCTCGAAGTTCTCCACCTAATTGTCCTGCCCTCTCCCTTAGTCCTAGCAGGCCAAATCCCGATGTGCTCGTTGGTTCTCTGTCGGATGTCCCGTCGTCCTTAACCCGGATGCGCACACCATCCGCTTTGTAGTCGATCGATACTTCAACTAATACTGCGTCGTTGGCATGTTTCTGTATATTGGTGAGACCTTCTTGAACGAATCGATAGCAGGTCATCGATGCGGCTGGGGCTAATTCGTAGGGTTCACCCTTCATCTCAAATATCACCACGAGGGGAGAAATCTGATCGAAATCTGTTGCCAGCTCCTCCAGCGCATCCTCAAGGGATCGGGTATCCAGAGGTGTGCTCCGCATAACCGTCACGCTGCGGCGTACTTCTTCTAGCGCGGAGTTGGCCTCATCAAGGCAAATCTCGATAATCTGGGTAACTCTCTCCGGCGATTGCTCAATCAGCTTCTGAGCGACTTGGAGCTGCACATTGAGAACCGTCAGGTGATGGCCCAGCCTATCGTGAATCTCTCGGGCCAGCTGCATCCTTTCTTCCGCGGCGGCCAGTTCTTTGTCCCGCTGACGAGTGGTCAGGAGCTCGATATTCGCGGCCTGCAATTCACTTGCCAGTTTCTGGGCTCGTTCTGTCTGTTGGCTATTCCGCCGGATCAGCAATCCAATGACCGCGAACAAGAAGGCCCCTAGAAATAGAGAAACGACATACCCAAGAAACTCATCTTGGTCCGTATTAGGAAAGCTCCTAGCAATGAACAACCAAAGACCAGTGACCATCAGCGACAGCACTAAGGCAATGTGAGATTGGAGTAAGCGGAATGCCATACCAGTGATCATTGCGGGCAGATAGATGGTTAGGCTGTTTTGGCTCAGCCAGGTAGCCGCCAGCGCCAAGAGGCCGATCGCGGATACTAGAAAGATATCCGTTCGACTTGGATCCTTAAAAAACAAACCTAGCCTTTGTTGAAAAACATGGGCCAAAAGAATGGCGACGACACAGAGGATAGCGCCGTAGAAACGCCAGTCGGCCAAGTTTTCATCCCGCCCAACGATCAGCCACACCAGGACCAAGAGGATTATCAGGTATTCGACGATGCTCATCGCATCTCGGCCTTGGGGTATCAGGCGTGCTAGAAAACCGCGGTCGTTTTCGTCCGTCTCGTTTTTTGTTAGAGCCATTATCGTCTGGGGGCGTGTTGCTTACCTGGAACAGAATCCAAAGATTCTTCTAGAGAGCAATCCACATTGATTATACTCCTTGTTTCTCGAATTCCCCCTACCGAATCACCAGACGCGGCTCCACTTGCTTATAGTGAAAAAAGACCTATTGCATAACAGTTTGTTTCTGGAGTGTACTGCCTTCAACGATATCAGGTAGGCGAGTCTCGATGCCTAAACCGCTGGAGCTCAAGATCATGGGCTGAAATGAGCTAGCCAACCATTTGCTAGCTTGCGGTTCGCTATTCCGCTCCGGGATCATGAATTCATGCATTATCCAATTGCCGAACCTCTCCCGAGGAGAATGTCTATCTTCCCCATCTGCTCCTCAGTCAGTGGTCCGAAGGCCATGGCTCCAGCGTTCTCTTTAACCTGATCGACTCTCTTGAATCCGGGAATTGGCACGGTCATTGGACTGGCAGCCCAGATCCAGGCCAGGGCCCCTTGGGCCAAGGTCCGGCCGTCAGTGGTGAGGATCTCCCGTAATTGGTCCAACCTCCTCAACCACTCAGGGTTGACCCCAGAACCGCTAAGTCCAGGAAACCATTCGGATGCCCGGCTACGCACATCGTCACTCTCGAAGGTAGTATTTGAAGTAAACTTTCCAGTTAAAACACCCATACCCAGCGGCCCACGATTCAAACTGGCAAGGTCTAGCTCCTCGCATAGACGAAGCAGAGCCAGGTTGCCGTCAAAGATATTTAGTTGTTGCTGGACGGCGCTGCAGTTAGCCCCACTCGAAAAATCCTTTACAGCGTCCACTCGGTCTGTGCTCCAACCGTAAGTTCGTATCTTTCCCTCTGTCACAAGCTCCTCCAACACTGTTCTTATCTTACGAGATTTCTCAATGTCATACCCCCAGACATGGAGCTGGTATAAGTCTATGTAGTCGGTATTCAATCTCCGCAGGCTTGACTCACAATCTGCCTTTATCCTGCCGGCCACATCCCCGTTTTGTTCATCGCCATCATATGGCTGAACATCTTTTGTAACTTCATTCACCTGAAAGCCGAATTTCGTCGCTATGACAACCTGATCTCTGCGATGGCGGATCGCATCGCCAAGTACCTGTTCGCTATGACCACAGCCGTAGTTGGCGGCTGTATCGAAGAGGTTCACTCCCATGTCCAAGGCTGCATGAATGGCTCGGATCGATTCATTGTCGTCAATCTGGCCCCAACCAGCTGCCTCACCCTTGAAAGTCCATAATCCTCCTATAGCCCAACAACCCATACCTACAGCGGAGACTTCGATTTCTGACTTACCCAAAATACGTCTCATTCGGTGACTCCTATAGTTCGTACTCTTGCGGAAAATTGATAAGATCTTGGGGAATGTTCTGTTAAAAAAGCGATCTTGGATCAAGGCTAATGATAACGGATCAGAGCCACTTAAATCAAAGGCATCTATGCCCCTGATCAAGATAACATCTAATCTGTTCGCCAGGATTGATTCGATACAGTGTGATGCTTAGAGGAGTTAACTATGGAGAGCCAGGATCTAACTAACATCCTTCGACAGAATCCTTGGTTCCAGTCCCTAGATCCACACCATTTTCAGAAAATGGTCGATATCGCCAGCGAAGTTAGCTGGGCGGAAGGGCAGATTATCTTCGGAGAAGGGGAACCTGGAGACCAGCTCTATCTGGTGACAGAGGGACGGGTCGCGCTGGAGATATATGTTCCAGACCGGGGACGCCGGACGATTCTCACAATCGGACCAGATGAAGTTTTCGGCTGGTCGGCGGTGACCCCTTTCGTAAGAACCAGAATGGCCAACGCCAGGGCAGTTGCCCCAACGAAAGCGATCGCCTTTGACAGCCCGGCCCTAAGCCAGGCATGTGAAGAGGATCACGAGCTGGGTTATTACGTCTACCGCCGGTTGACAAACATAATCGCCGGCAGGCTGTCAGCCACCCGCCTGCAGTTGATCGACATGTATGCTTCGGCTGGGAAATAAGACGACGATGACAGCACTGATACCAACGACAGGGAGACACATCGTCATCTCCAAGAGGGGATTGCAGGATGTGTTTGACGCACTAAAGGCGGCCAGCTACACATTAATCGGACCAAGCCTCGACCAGGCAGCGATCATTTACGAGGCCATTGAGAAGATAGAAGATCTGCCAATTGGATGGACCGATGAGCAAGGACCAGGGCAATATAGAATTCGCAATCGTAGCGACGGCAAATACTTTGGCTATGTCGTAGGACCGACGACATGGAAGAGATTCCTTTACCCTCCTGAGCTCACGCTTTTTTCTTGCCGGCAAAAGGAGGGCGGGCTGGATATCGAGAGCAAGAGGGAGGCATTCAACTACGCCTTTATTGGCGTGCGAAGCTGCGAGTTGGCAGCGATCAGCATACAGGATCGCATCCTCTTAGAAGGTATCCATCATGACCCTCATTATAGAGATAGGCGGGAGCAAACCTTCATCCTGGCGGTCAATTGCGGTGAGCCAGGAGAGACTTGTTTCTGCACCTCCATGAATACCGGACCCAGATGTCGCTCTGGATTCGATCTGGCCTTGACAGAATTGGATGACACTTTCTTGTTGGAGGTGGGCTCAGAATTAGGGGCTGAGATGCTCGCCGGTAGTGCATGGCGACCGGCTAGCGCTTTTGAATTGAACCAGGCGAGCAAGCTCATGGATCAAGCCGAAAACGAAATGGGCCGGACAATGGATACAAGCGACCTGCCTGACCTTTTATACGGCAATCTCGATTCCCCCCAATGGGAGTTGATCGCCCAACGATGCCTCTCCTGCACGAACTGTACGATGGTTTGCCCTACCTGTTTCTGTGTAGATGTGCAGGATATTAGCGATCTATCAGGGCAAAATACGGAGCGACAGAGGATCTGGGATTCGTGCTTTAGCACAGATTTCTCTTATGTGCACGGCGGCAATTCGAGGCCTAACATCCGGTCTCGATACCGGCAGTGGCTGACGCACAAACTGGCCTCGTGGGTGGACCAGTTCGGCGAGCTCGGTTGCATTGGCTGCGGCCGGTGCATCACCTGGTGTCCGGTGGGTATTGATTTGACAGAAGAGATAACGGCAATCCGCGAAGGAGGTCAGGTATGACCGCCATAGGATCAGGATTCGAGCAACATTCGGATGTCGCCTTCGACCCTAATACCGATCCGATGCTGCCCCATCCGGCCGTCATTGAGAAGATCGTGCATGAAACGGCAGACGTAGCTACCTATTCCCTCTCCTTCAACGATGCGGCTTTGCGAGACCGCTATCGTTTTCTCCCAGGGCAATTTAACATGCTTTACCTGCCTGGTATTGGTGAAGCAGCCATTTCGATCAGCTCTGACCCAGGACACCCCGAAACTCTGCACCATACCATTCGAGAAGCGGGAAACGTGACTGGAGCCCTCGCCCGGCACCGTGTCGGAGAGAGGATCGGCGTCCGAGGTCCTTATGGTAGCTCCTGGCCGGTGGAAGCCGCAGTGAATCAGGATCTCATCATTGTCAGCGGAGGTATAGGTCTTGCTCCGCTGCGGCCGGTCATCTATCACGTCATTGGGCACCGGCAGGATTACGGGCAGGTAACCGTATTGTGCGGTGCGCGCTCCCCGGCCGATCTCTTGTACCCGCAGGAGTACGACATCTGGCGGGAACACGATATCGAGTTGATCTTTACCGTAGACCGGGCAGACAGTTCATGGTCTGGGCATGTTGGCGTGGTACCAATGATGTTCTATAACCTGCGGCCCGACCATAGACGCACCGTCGTCTTCACTTGCGGGCCTGAGATTATGATGCGATTTGTAATTTACGAAGCCCTTGCCCGCCGCATATCAAAGGATCGGATCTACCTCTCCTTGGAACGCAACATGAAATGCGCCGTCGGATTCTGTGGTCATTGTCAGTATGGACCGGTTTTTCTCTGCAGAGATGGGCCAGTGTTGAGTTTTGACCGGATTGAGCTGTCTTTCGGTGTGGAGGAATTCTAATGAGACAAGGTCGCCGACCAGGACACAGGCCAGGACACCGGCCGAGATTGGCCGTTTATAAATTCGCTTCCTGCGATGGATGCCAACTATCCCTTTTAGATTGCGAAGACGAGTTACTGGCTATTGCCGGTGCGGTTGAAATTGCCTACTTCGTCGAGGCGCGTAGCCAAATGCTAGATGGCCCTTATGACGTGACCCTTGTAGAGGGTTCAATCACAACCGACGAAGAGATTCACAAGATAAAGGCAGTCCGACGCAAGAGCCAGTTCCTGGTATCGATCGGCGCCTGCGCGGTCGCCGGAGGTATCCAGGCATTACGCAACTGGACCCAAGTTGAGGATTACGTACAAACCGTATATACCAGGCCGGAATATATCGATTCGCTGGATCGATCCCATCCAATTAGCGACTTCGTCACGGTCGATTTTGAACTTCGTGGTTGTCCAATTAGCAAGCGACAACTGATCGAGCTGGTCACCTCGCTCCTGATCGGCCGTAAGCCACATGTTCCACAATACAGCGTATGTCTGGAGTGCAAGCGCAAGGGTACGGTATGTGTAATGGTCTCTCAAGGCGTACCATGCCTAGGTCCTGCGACGCAGGCCGGCTGCGGCGCGTTGTGCCCCGCGTTCAACCGGGGTTGTTACGGCTGCTTCGGTCCGATGGACCCGGTCAACTCCTTGTCTTTAGGGGATCGATATCTCGAGCTCGGTCAAAGCCGGGACGAGATCGCCCGCTCCTTCAGGAGTTTCAATGGGTATTCGCCGGCCTTCCGGGAAGCGAGCGAACACTTTTCGGACGAGCCAGAATGACCGGAGATCAGGCAGAGATAAGATATCCATGCGAATAAACACGAGCAAAGACAAGAAGAATATCTCCAAATTTCCTGTCCCTCTTATTAAGCAGGAGTGCTAGATGGTCGATAGACAGATAAACGTGAATTATCTGGCTCGCGTGGAAGGTGAAGGAGCGCTGCGAATCAAAATTCTCGAAGACGAAATTGGGGATGTACAGCTGAATATCTTCGAGCCACCCCGATTCTTCGAGGCATTCTTGCAAGGCCGGGGCTACCAGGAAACAGTGGATATCACCGCCCGTATCTGTGGCATCTGTCCGGTAGCTTATCAGATGAGCGCCGCCCACGCCCTGGAGAAAGCCCTCAATATGTCGCCGCCCCCTGGCGTGCGATCCTTGCGGCGATTGCTGTACCTCGGGGAATGGATCGAGAGCCACGGTTTGCATGTGTACATGTTGCACGCGCCAGATTTTGTCGGTTATGAATCCGCGATATCAATGGCCGCGGATCCAGAACTAAGACCTCTCGTGGAACGAGGTCTGCGCATGAAAAAGATTGGAAACAACTTGATGACCGTAATCGGCGGCCGGGAGATCCACCCAGTATCGGTCTGCGTTGGTGGTTTTTATAGCGTGCCAGGCCAGGCCAGATTGAAGGCGTTGATTCCGGACTTGGAATGGGGCTTGAATGCGGCCATAGAAACGGTGCGATGGGCAGCCACGCTTGAATTCCCTGTTTTCGAAATGGACTACGACTTCGTCTCCATCTCCCATCCAGAGGAGTATCCGATCAACGAGGGAAACATCATCTCCTCCTCAGGACTCAACATCAGTATGGATCTCTATGAAGAGCATTTCGCGGAGGAACACATCGCTCATTCAAACGCGCTGCATTCTAGCCGGGTTGGAAACGGAAGCAGTTATTTTGTCGGACCGCTGGCCCGAGTGAATCTAAACTTCGACCGGCTTTCTCCGCGAGCACGAGACATAGCACAGGAGATCGGCTTCTCTCCTCCCGTTATTAATCCGTTCAAGAGCTTGATCGCCCGAGGTCTAGAACTGGTACACGCCTTCGAAGAGTCCATTCAAATCATCAACGAATATCATAAACCGCATCCATGCCGGACATTGCCACCGGCAACGCTCACGCCTGGAGACGGAGCTCATGCCACCGAAGCCCCACGCGGTACTCTCTACCACCGGTACAGTGTGAACGAGGAAGGTTTGATCACTTCCGCAAAGATCGTCGCTCCGACATCGCAGAATTTGAAACGAATGGAAGTAGACCTGTGGTCATACGCTCCGGGAGTCCTTTCCTTACCATTGGAGGAGGCTACGCTCCGCTGCGAACAATTAGTGCGTAGTTATGATCCTTGCATCTCATGTGCTACCCACTTCCTGACTTTAGAGATAGAGCGTTCTTGATCCTGCGTGGAGATGACAGAGTTCCTGGTAATCGGGATAGGCAGTGACCTTAGGGGTGACGACGGCGTTGGCCTGGTCGTTGCCCGACAGTTGCAGGATCAGGTTCCGCCAGGCGCCAGAGTCATTGAGCACTATGGTGATGGCACGTCGCTGATATCAGCCTGGGAGGGGGTAGACCACGTCATCCTGGTAGATGCGGTATCGTCCGGGGCTGAGCCCGGAACGATTTATCGATTTGACGCGCACTCTGCCCCCCTTCCGGCACGGATATCTGCTTCATCTACCCATGCCTTCGGACTCGAGGAGGCAATGGAATTGGCCCGTCAGCTGGATCAATTGCCAAAGAGCCTGGTGGTATATGGCATCGAGGGCAAGTCGTTCTCCAACGGAACCGTCCTATCGATGGAAGTTGATCTGGCTGTCGAAGTAGTGGTTGAGCAGATCCTGCAGGAGATCTCGAATTTATAAACGTTTCCACCTGGATCATGTTATGATTCCAATACGCAATCCTGTTATCAAAACGATCTGTTCACATTACTTCTCTACACAGAAGTATGAATTTCTCGGTGCCTTCAGCCACTACGGGTTAAACAGTCAACGTCAGCTCCTGGGAACTTTTCAAGGGGCACATCGAACCGCATAAACAGATCAGAACCTGTACGAGAAATCCAATTCTTTACCCGAGGACCTTTTTAGTTTCGATCCGGTTGTTGTGTACAATTGACCGTCAATAACAAGTCTCAAGCGGGTGGTGTAACGCAGGCGGTTGATCAGGAGCCGCGTTCGGATCGGGCTGGCTAGATCTGGCTTCTACTCATTCTAGCCGTACCTGGTACTGGCGATCGGCAATAACAGAGTAAACTCGCTATTCGAAGCGCCTGACGAACACCTCCACTTCTTCGCGGCCCGGCATATTGTCGACACCGGCCGGTTACCTTCGACGAAAGATCCCGCCAGCGCTCCTGCCTGGCAAGCAGCTTCCCATCCGCCTTTGTATTACTTACTCTCCGCAGTCCTAACTGGCCCTGTTGACGCCAGCGGCCAGATGGATGCACTGTCGTGAGCCAGTGCATCCATCGAGCGCAAGTGAGGATCGTCTGATCGCTTTCCTTACTAGGAACAGCGTTCAGTTGCTCCTTCTTCTATTGTTAGTGCGGTTCCATGGCCCACATGATGCCAGAAGTCAACTCGATATTGTCCAGATAGGCTCCGCGAACCGGGTCATACTCGTCCGCAAATCCGGTGAAGATGCGGCCGGCGTCGCCCTTGGCATAGAACGGCACCAGGCTGTTTGTGTGATCACCACTGTGCCACTCCATACCCGGAAGGATGCCTTCGCCGTTGTTGACCAGCGGCGTCCAATTGGGGTCGGAGCCAAGGCCGGTCAAATAGCCGGTTTCGTGGTCGCTGGTGACGACGACCAGCGTCTCGCCCCAGTTGCTGTTTTCCCGGACCCAATCCACCACCGCCTGTACAGCCATGTCGAAGTCCATGTGTTCTTCAATCATACGCCCGGATCCGTTGTCATGGCTGGCCCAGTCGACGGCGCCACCCTCGATCATGAGGAACAGACCATCCGGATCGTCGTCCAGGATGTTGAGGGCCGCTTTGGTCATCTCTTCCAGCGTTGGCACCGTGTCTATCAAAGGTACCACAAAGGGATCCGCGTACTTGTCACCACTTCGGTTTGACTGAAGGGTTTGGTAAACTTGCGCCGTTCCGAGAACGCGCTTGGGGGTCGGGCCGCTCATCAACGCCTGAAATTCGTCGCGCGTCTGGATGAGCAACCAGGGATCATCAACCCCGTCGCCGTCGGCATCGCCTCCGGCTGTCCCGGCTACCAGGCCGTCCCACGTTGTCTCGCCGCCCACGTACTTGAAGGTGTTGGGCAAAACTTTCGGTTGGCCGTCGTAATCGTACCAGGGATGGCCAGCGCCCATGATCACATCAGCCGCGCTATCGTAGACCATTTCCTGGCCGATTTCAGCATAGTTGTTGCGACTTACATTATGAGCCACAAAGCCGGCCGGTGTGGCGTGACTCCACTCGACACTGGTGATCACGCCCGTCGATTGGCCCTTGTCCTCCGCTATCTCCAGAAGGTGGGATAGTGGATTCATGTCCATGTCGACGCCGATGGCGCCATAATAGGACTTGACTCCAGTGGACATGGCGGTGGCGGCCGCTGCCGAGTCAGTATAACAAGACTTTACGTAATCGAAATCGCCCCAGGCACCGGCCGGATTATAACCCTGGCCATAACAGGCTTCTCCCTCGTCATAATCCATGTAGGTGCTCATGCCAAAACGAAACGGGAAGCGTTCGTACACTTGCCTGGATTCCTTGCCATAGTCGTAGTAATTGGTTGCCTGGACGTGTCTGTAGCCACGACCGTCGGCGATCAGGACGATGATGTTCTTGGCAATCGGCTTAGAGGAAGCGGCCGTGGGGGCAACAAATACGGCCGCGACCATTAAGCCCCCTAAGAGCAAAAACAATACAAGAAGGTAAAAGGTTACTTTCGGTGATTTTCTAATTTGTTTGGTCATTCTTCCCTTCCAAAAAGTTGATTCTTGGCCCAAGCCAACGATAAACAGGCATGAGGTATGACTAAACATCAGCTAGCTACCATTGGCACCTCCTCCGGCAATCATCCTTCCAATAAAAGCCAGACGCCACGCCGCCAACGAATCTATCGAAGGCCCGATCCTGGCAACCTTAGTGGCCCTCTTCGCGGCCGGATAGGCATAGCGCGTTTTCAGTCAATGCGAACATAGGTGTGCGCCATAATCACCCCTATCTCTCATAGTAATATATTTCACAAAAGATAGTGTGTGCGGTTAATCTCCAATTAATAATTTGCCGCTAACCCCCGGGGCGACGCGCCAGAACACATGGTCAAGATGCCGCCTCTCCCCCGGGGTAGTCCCTGTGCCCCTATGTTTACACCGTATGTGAGCGAGCGTCACTCCGCGGCTCTGATAGGCTGTCTCAGGATGGGATCGATCTCATAGACGCCATCCGGCAGGAATTTATCTATCCCTTCCTCTTCCCGAAACAATCACACAAGTTCTGGAATAGAGAGTGCTTCGATCTTTTCAGCTTGTAGAAGGGTTGTCAGTGCACGCCTGTCCAACTGTTGTTTCGTCATGGCAACGCTTCAGAGAAAGAATTCACCCTACTTCGCCAGGTGAAGTACGGCACGGTGGCCCGATACGCATTTTCCCCCATTTCCTTGCGTTGCCGATCATCGGTCGAAAGTGACCTTTCGTCCAATTCTCGTCCTGGTCAAATTCCAACCGTTTCCTAATCGCAAATCGTTAATCGTAAATCGAGCTAGTGCGGCTCGATGACGAAATCTTTCCATGGGCCCTGGTCAAGGAGTGGTCCGATGACGTTCTTCAACCAGGGCTTTACCAGAATTTGATTCGAACTATGAGTAAGCGGAACGATCACGGCTTCCTCAACCAGGATTTGATCCGCCCGTTTGTAGAGCTCGATCCTCTCTTCCTGGTTCATGCTCCTTCTCGCCCTCTCCACCAGATCATCGTATTCGTCCTGCTTCTGACCACCGGCCACCAGTGAAATTGGACTCGCTCGCATAAAGTTGTCAGGATCGGGATAGTCGTCTAACCAACCCATCGTCCAGATGTGGAATCGTAGATCGGGTTTTTCGTTTATCATCCTATAACTGACATCGAGCCCTAGTTGATCCCTCCAGGATGTGGCGATATATTCGATGCTCGGATATCTGGATGATGTTAACACCGTCTGTACTTTGGGAAAGCCGTTGCCATCCGGATAGCCGGCTTCCGCAAACAATCTACGCGCCTTCACCGGGTCATATGGTAAACTAATACCTTCCGAATGCCCCGCAATGCCGGGTGGGATAAATCCACCTATCGCCGGGAGCACGTATCCCTGCAGAGCTACATTTGCAAGGGTATCCCGGTCAATGGCCATGGATAAAGCCCTACGAACCCGGCGGTCGTTATAGGGTGGACGACTCTCGTCAAACTGGACATACCTGGTTGATGTCTGGGGCGTTTGGAGGTATTCACCGGCGTTTTGTTGGATCACCCGCTTCCTTTCAGGAGGTGGAAGATTGTTTATTAATAGTATGTCTAGGCGATCGGCAAAATACATTTCCTTTTCGGTAGGATACCACTCTTCTGCTGTAAGTATGGGAATCTCGACGCGCATGATATTGCCTCTTCGTGGACCGCGGTAATCAGGATCCCGTAGTAGGACTATCGATTTACCGGGTTCGTGACTTTCCACCCGGAATGATCCACAGGTGACAATATTAGCCTCATCGGTCCAAGCCGGTCCATGCCGCTCAACGACATGCTTGGGTACGGGAAACGTCTGACCGCTGCTTAAGAGATGAAGGAAGTAACCTGCTGGTCCTTCGAGGGTAACGATCAACGTCGAATCATCCTGGGCAAGGACTCCAACAGGAGCTGAGTCCGCCAACTCGCCCTGATGATATGCTCTGGCACCTCTCAGATCATACAGAAGTTCGGCATTGGGTGATTCGGTTTCTGGATCCAGTATGCGCTTCCAGGCGTACTCGAAGTCATGGGCTGTGAGGGGTTTCCCATCGCTCCAGCTGACATCATCCCGCAGATGGAAGATATACCTGCGTCCACCATCCAACACCTCCCAACGTACTGCGATATCGGGCAGCACATCGAAGTAATTGACATCTCGTTTAAGAAGACCGCTAAAGAGCTGCCTTGTCAAAGCAGTACTGTAAGTAAGATTAGTCAGCCCATGATCGAGAACCGGTTCGGAGAAGGCCATCCTCAAGGGTTGCTCTGCGAGCGGTATTGCTGGCCTATCTTCCTCGGCGATTTGATGGAAGAGGGTGAATGCTTCGTCGTAGGCCTCGCGGGATTTCTCAAATTCGAAATCACTGTGATAGGCGAGCCCCAGTTTCATCAGTGTTTTCGCCGCAAGTTCTAATTGTCCCTGTTCTTTTAGGAAGGGCACTGCCCTACGGTAACTGCGAGCCGCCTCCCGGTAGGCGAACAGCTGCCGGGCCCTGTCTCCGGCTTCGAGCAAGTAAGGAGTTGCCTGCTCTCCATTTCCAGCTTCGGTGTAATGACCGGCCAACTAGACGGTTATTTCTTCCAGCCGTCCTTCGTAGAGCTCCTCCAGGATCCTAGCGACCTCGCCGTGTAATAGCCGGCGCTCCCCTTCGCTGATGTCATTGTACAGATATCTTTGGAACAGGGCATGGGCGAATCTATAGCGTGATAAATACCGCCCTGCCAGCTGCAGCCCCTGGCGTTCCCTTACAAGCTGGTGCCGCCGATCCAGTTCCTGAGATAGGGTATGGAGCAACCGCCGTTCCTGGAGCTGCTGCACCCGGGCTACAACCTGGACGGTGAAATTCTCTCCCTCGACCGCAGCCACGGTCAGAATCTCCCGCAGCTCGTCCTCCAACCGGCCGATCCGGGCTTCGATGACCCCTTCCACCCGTGCTGGGAGGTTTTGCCATTCCAGGGAGGGGCTTTCGATCCAATATCCATCTTCGTCCTTCACAAGGTCGCCTTCTTCTTGCAGATCCCGCAGGAGTTCAACGGTAAAGAGGGCATGCCCCTGGGTGTGCTGGTAGAGAGTCTCCCGAAACTTCTGGCTTAGGCGGTTCGGTTCAGAATCCAAGAAAGCCTCCACAAATTCATCACCTTCAATTTCGTTCAAATCGATCCAGACGTCGCCGAACTCCCGTTTGAATTCGTCTAGCACCGGTTGAAGCGGGTGGCGCTCCCCTTCCCTACCCAGGGCCACTTCTTCTGGCCTGTAAGCGGCTACGATCAAGATCCTTGAGCCAGTCAGCCGGCGGCCGAGATGGAAGAGTAGGTTGATTGATCCACCATCGGCCCACTGCAGATCGTCGAGAAGCAGCAGTATGGGGTGTACTTGGGCCACGGCCCTAAGCACCTCACTGACCTGTTCGAAAAGTTGGCCCTGCTCAAGGTCGCCCTGGGCCGCACGTTCTCGATTTACGAGATCGCGCACTTCGGCGGATAACGCTGGATCGTCCGGGGCCGCTGTCATCGTCCGCGATAATAGGCCAGATCCCGGCACGAACGTACCAACGAGATTTGGACCATACTGGGTGATGGTTCGAGCAGTCAGCGGCACGGCCCGCCACAATGCCATAGCCTGCGCTCGAGTAATAACTCCAGAAGCCATCCTCGACTCCACATCCCCTGCCAACATGCGCAGCGCATCCCGGAAGGGTAAGTAAGGGTCGCCCTGGCCGCTGAAGGCGTTACAGCTGCCCTGGACTACGAGCAGTTCAGGATCCTCCTCCTGCGCCTCTTGAGCGAAGGCACCGATCAGGGACGTTTTTCCACTTCCGGCATCACCGGCGACGAAGGCTACCATCCCGTTGCCAAGATTCGCGTGGCCTAGGAATTCGTTTAACCGCTCAATCTCATGTTTCCGACCTACAAAGACCGTTGGAGCGTGCTCAGCTCTGTCTCCTCGAAGGAAAGTAGGAAGCGAAGGAGCTCGGGACTGGTCGGATTTGACAGGCTGACCAGGTGACAGGCTGACAGGGTGAAGGGAATCTCGAAAGGCTGATGACAAGGTCCTGGCGTCACGATATCTTTCGTTCGGTCGCTTCGCTGTTGCTTTCTGGAGGACCGTATCAACTTCAGCTGGTAGAGCCAGGTTAACCAAGGAGACCAGAGGAATCGGTTCGTGGAC
>JBARZW010000117.1:0-17676 GCA_049650305.1 Promineifilaceae bacterium (SeqCode) | reverse complement strand
GGCCGAGATCTGTTCGTTCGCTGGTGCAAAGAGGCTGGATGCACCATCAGCGTGGACCAAATGGGCAACATATTTGCTCGAAGGTCAGGTCCAAACCCCACGGAACACGATGAATCCACTTCGGTGCTGGTTGGAAGTCACCTGGACAGCGTGCCAACAGGCGGCAAGTACGATGGCGCCTTAGGCGTATTGGCCGGATTAGAGGTAATTGAGACGTTGAACGATTACAACATCGCCACCTCAATACCTGTGGAAATCGTGTCCTGGACTAACGAGGAGGGCGCGCGTTTTGTGCCAGCGCTGGTTGGCTCAGGTGTATTCGCCGGCGCCTTTGACCTGGATTTTGCGCTGTCTGCTAAGGACAATAGCGGCTTTTCTTTTGGCGCCGAGCTGGAACGCATCGGCTATGCGGGCGCAGCAACAGTTGGGGACCGGATCTTCAAAGCGACCTTTGAGCTGCACATCGAACAAGGACCTATTCTGGAAAGCGAAGGAAAAACGATTGGCATTGTCACAGGGGTCCAGGGTATGCGTTGGTACGAGGTACTCCTGGTCGGGAAGGAGGCGCACGCCGGTCCCACGCCGATGAGCCATCGCCGGGATCCGGTGAAGGGGTTGTCGTCCATTCTGAGTGGAATCTATGCGATGGCTGACCGGTACGCGCCGCACGGACGAACTACTATTGGCAGCATCAAAACTGAGCCCGGGGTCACTAACACGGTTCCAGGCCGCTTGACCTTTAAGGTAGATTTTCGACATCCGGAAGAATCAGTATTGGACGCCATGCAAGAGAAGCTAGAGGAGATCGTACAAGACGCCTGCCACAAGAATCGCCTTTTAGGCCAGATCCATGATATTTGGGAGTTGCCCCCGGTGAAGTTTGACACAGGCTGCATTGGAGCTGTACGAAAAGCAGTGGGAACGGTTGGCGTTTCGTCTATGGACATCATCAGCGGCGCCGGTCATGATGCGGCGTATCTCGCCCGCGTTGCCCCCACTAGCATGATCTTCATCCCTTGTGAGGATGGATTGAGCCACAACGAACTGGAAAACGTCAAGAAGACAGACGTTATCGCCGGGGCGAATGTCCTGCTCCAGGCCGTTTTAACACAAGCAGCTTGAGAAAGCGCGGCTTTTCGTTCAGGATTTCAATCGCAGGTTCTTGGGATCGTAGACTGGCTCATCCAGCACTGTCGCCCGTTGGCGCTCACCCAAGATTTCTACGTCGAAAGTAGATCCTGGCCTGGCGAATCCAGGATCCACAAAAGCAAAGGCTAGGCTTTTATTAACCGTGTGTCCATATCCCCCCGATGTCGTCACGCCGATGACCTTATCCCCGGCGAAGAGCGGCTCACCGCCACGAACATCGGCATCGCCGGCCGCCACCTCAACGTACGCCAACCTGGACCGTATCCCTTCTTGTTTGCGGGCTAACAATGACCGGCGGCCCACGAATTCACCTTTATCCAGTTTCACAAAACGTTCCATGCCCGCCTCGATCAGAGTGATTTCGTTGGTAAGTTCCACGCCCCAACCCGCATAGGCTTTCTCTATGCGTAAGCCGTTCACGGCATAACTACCGAAATCGGCGATGCCGAACGTTTCGCCAGCGGACCACACGGCATCGTACACCGACTCCAGCTGGGCCACCGGTGTGTGCAGCTCCCAACCCAACTCGCCGACGTAGTTGATCCGCAGGGCGCGCACTGTCACGCCTGCCAATACGATTTCCTTTCCGGTTAGCCAAGGAAAATGATCATTGCTCAAGTCTGCACTGGTTATTTTTTCGAGTAAATCGCGGGAACGCGGACCGGCCACTATCAGGGCACCGTAATCGTCGGTGACATTGGTGATGGTGACATTTTCCTCTCTTAGCTTACCCTGGTTGAGCAAGTCGAGATCGCGCAACTCTGCCACGGCGGCCGAGAGCAGATAAAAGTGGTCGTCGGCCAGGCGTGTAACGGTGAATTCGCTTTCGATCCGGCTTTTTTCGCTCAGCGCATGAGCAAGCACGATCCCGCCATCACGGCGAGCTACGCGATTGGCCAGCATCCGGTTAAGAAACGTTTCTGCATCGGGACCGGAAACGTCATATTTGGCGAAGCTGGACAGGTCCCTCACTCCCACGCGTTCCCGGACTGCCTGGCACTCCGCGGCGACAATATCAAATACATTGTTGCGACGGAATCCATACTCTTCCTCGCGGCCGTCCAGTGAAAACCATTTGGGGCGTTCCCATCCGGCGACTTCTGTATGTACGCAGCCTTTGTCCTTGAGTTTGTTGAACAAGGGCGAGGTGCGGGCGGGCCGGCCGGCGGGTCGTTCTTCGCCCGGCAAATGCAACACGTACATAAACTTATAACCCTGGTGTGACTTGGCCCTGTTGTACTCCTTACCGGCATAGGAGCCGAAGCGTCGCGGATCGACACGGATCATGTTGATCTCGGTTTCACCATGCACCATCAATTGAGCCAGATACTTGCCGGCGCCCGCGCCTTGAGCGATGCCAATGCTAGCTCCGCAGCAGAGCCAAAAATTACGGAGCCCTTGCGCCGGTCCGAGCAGCGGGTTGTGGTCCGGCGTACGGGGGCTGGCGCCGTTCACCACGCGTATCACGCCGGCATCGGCAAAAATCGGCATGCGTTCCATGACCCGTTCCAACCAGGGCATAATCGGATCGTACTCCGGCGCGAACAATTCGTTTTCCGCTTCCCATGCTTGACCGCCAGACTCTGCCCACGCTTCGCGCGTATTACGGCGCTCGTAGATCCCGATCAGACCGGAGCTCTGTTCCTGTCGATAGTAGGCATTGCAGTAGGGGTCGCGCATGACCGGTATCTCTTGATCGCGATCTGTGAATTCTTGAATCGGTTCGGTGACCAGGTATTGGTGTTTCAAATTGATGATCGGAACGTTGACGCCAACCCAAGCGCCAATCCGATCGGCGTAACAGCCGCCTGCATTGACCACATGTTCGCAGATAATGTTCCCTTGTTCGGTGACGACCTCCCATTCGCCATTCGCCAGTGGACTGATGCCCGTCACGCGGTTGTAGCGGGCGATGGTCGCTCCCATGTTTCGAGCAGCGATGGCCATGGCGTTGCAACATCCGGCGGGATCGACGTGTCCATCGTCCAGCGTCCAGGCTCCAGCTATGACGCCGGTGGTATCTACGAAGGGATTGAGTCTTCTTATTTCTTCGGGACTGATGATTTGCATGCGGAAGCCGACATTGGCGGCGATGCCTTTAACAAGTTGGAAATAATCGAGCTCTTCGGGCGTGGTAGCGAAGCGAATACCGCCACATCCATGCCAACCGGTGGCCTGCCCGGTCATCTCCTCCAGCTGAGGATAGAGGGTATTGCTGTAGTGGTGGATTTTGGCCATGTTATAGTCAGCGATGAAGCTGGGACACTGACCGGCCGCGTGCCAGGTAGAACCAGAAGTCAATTCCCCCTTTTCGACGAGTAGGCAGTCAGCCCAGCCCTCCGCGGCCAAATGATACAGTAGCCCAACACCCATCATGCCGCCCCCGATGATGACTACCCTTACATGCGATTTCATCCTTTATCCCCATCAATGAATTGGCGAGTATTCAAATCTCTCCATCAACCACTTGGCGCCTTTCCCAAATAGCCCCCGAAGAATGGTGGGGCCGGCATAAGGAATCTTGCGATTCACGATAAAATGGCTTGTAAACTCATTTGATTCTCCGGCCATGAGATCGGCAATGATGCGACCGGCCGTTTGAGTCGATGGAACTCCTTCATCGAATCCAACTCCGTAATAGATGTTCTGATGGTCGCCCATCACTCCGACAGAGGGAACACGACCTAAGCTGTACGCCGTGGTACCTCCCCAAGCATGTTCTATTCGCAGCCCGGCTAATTCAGGAAAGAAAGCGAACAGGTTTTCCTTTACGCGATTAGTAACTGTTTTATCATTGCCAGAGCTTAAAGCGTCATTGTGATAATAAGTAAAGTCCGATCCACCCATGACGATACGTCCGTCTGCAGTAGGGACGCTATAGCTAAAAAGGGCGCGAAGATCGGACAATCCTTGCCGGTTCTGCCATCCGATGGACTCCCACTGCTCTTTTCTAAGCGGAGCAGTAGCTATTTGGAAAACGCTAATTGGAAAAACACGGTTCTTGAACAGACCTAGTTTACGTGCGTAGGCATTTAGAGCGATTACCAGGACAGGCGAATGAATTTCACCCAATTCTGTATCCACATGGTGCACTTTGCCAGGAGTAATACGGGTTACAACTGACCGTTCCCTAACTTCAACACCCACTTCCTCAACTATTCTCTTCATCCCTCGGGCGAGTTTGGCGGGGTTGAGCGTGGCGCCGTAAGGAACCTCCAACCCGGAGACGAAAAGAGGTGATCTGATTTCAGCCTCTAACTCTTTACCCTGAAGTAAGGTCGAATCAAGTCCAAAAGACCGGAGATCGTCAGAGTACTTTTCCAAGGATTGAGTCTGCTTGTCATTCATTGCCACTTCAAGCATCCCATTTTCTTCAAAATCGCACTCGACACCGTGTTCTGAAATCATCTTTTTGATCTGATTCAAGCCATAAAATGAGACTTCCAAGTCCTTCTCGCGGCGCTCAGGAACTGTTTGCTCCCAATTCAAAAGACTGGTGGCGATACAAAAACCGCCATTGCGACCACTGGCGCCATACCCACAGCAGGCCCCCTCGAGAAGCACAATTCTTTTTTCCGGAAATTTCTGTTTGATATGATAGGCAGAGGAAAGCCCTGTAAAGCCACCGCCGATGACGACCACATCAGCCTTGTGACTTCCTCTCAAGGGTTCATTTATTATCTGGTTCTCCAGATCGGCCGCTTTGAACCAGAAGTTATCGACAAAATACTCGTAGAGATCAGGTGGTCTTAGATTTTGGCTCTTGTTGTGTGTACGGGAAAAATAACTCACTCTTCCTCCCTGGCGAGTCGAGGTTAATCCGCGCTGACCACAAATACTTTATCCCCGCGCCGGACCTCGGCCGTTTCTTGACCGTCGCTTAACACCAATAGGAAGCCACGCCGCCCATTACCCAGAAACTGCAGCGTGTCTTTCAGCTTAGCCGCCGGGAGTCGCTCCTGCTGACTGCGGGCGACGAAATGGCTGAACTCATCGCATGGTGGAGCGAAGGATATCAAGTCCAACAAGGCCAGATGTCCGGTGTCCTGGTTTTCAATCTCGATACCCTTACCGAGGTCTTCCGACCAGACCTCATCCTCATATTCGATGATGAGGTTTTCACCGGCGACGCCATCCAGCATGTGCTCCCCAAAACGGGTGCGCATGGCCTCATAGTGAGACGTGAATCCGATGGATACCAGGTCGTTGTTATCGTAGGCCTTTCCGGGGTGAGAAATGTGATGAATATCGAGAACGTGCTCGCCTTCAGGCGTGGTGGCCTCGATACCCAGCGAAGTGATCTGTAGGCGATCCACCTCCAACCGCCGGGAGGCATCGTAGAAATATCCGGAGGGCGTCTCGATTATCAATCCGGACGGTTGCACCTGTACCAGTTTGATATGGCCTAGTTCGCGCATAGTCTCTGCCAACCTTCAACCTCCTGTGGTATCAAACGAAGCACGGGGCGTGTCTCTGTTGGACGGCCCATATTAAGGTCCTCATTATACCTGCGGACCCAGGGGATCAACGATCGAGTTTTAACCGCGACAAGTCGGCAACCTCTTTATCGCGGTAACAGATGCTGCAAGGCAAATGAGGGTCAACATCTTAGAAGAAAGAGAGTCTGACACTCATTTGATTGATTCTTCAGCCGTCTTCAGAATGCTGTGCAATTCCATCTGAACATCTTCTGCTAGAGGCTCAGGGTGGTGATCCCTCAATATCTTGCTGAATGATTCTCGAGCTCGCTCGCGGAGATCGGGGGAAGGTTGGTTTGACATCGTTGGGGCGGGGTGGGTGAGTTTGGGTATCCAGATGTCACGGATGGTCCGGCGGGTATGTTTCTGGGCTAAGAAATGACCACCCGGTCCGACGGCCTCGATCACGTCCAAGGCCAGTTTGTCAACGCTAGTGTCTATCCCTTCCACTAGAATCCGATTGGTGTGATAAATCTCATCATCGTAGATGATCTGTTCAGGCAGTAGCAAGGTCGAGGCTCGCAGCAAGCCAAGACCGTCCACCATGTCCGCCCCAGATAGGGGTGACATTAGCGACGTATACACGTTATCCCGTCCCAGTTGATACGAGGCCGGTTCGGGGCAATCCACGCCAAACGCACCAGCCAATGTGGGAACACCCCAATCGTGGGCCAACTGCACTGCAGCCGCGTTGCATAGATATTTCTCCGACAAGCTGGATAGGTAATTACCTGAACGCGGATCCATCACCGAGGCTAATAGCGAGTGGAAGACCGGCGCGCCGGGGGCGATCAACTGCATCAACACCATCGCGCTCACAACCTCGGCGTTGCCGACAGTCAGAGCGCTGGCCATCGTTGCCGGTGACGTAGAGCCGATATTGGGCATCGCCATAAAGCCCACGGGGATCCCTGCCTTGGCAAAGACCATCGCCCCTTCGATCCCGGCTCTATCCTGTCCCAAAGGCGTGATCGTGCAGACCAGGCTGGAGAGAGGCGGACGGGCCCGCATCTCCTCACTTCCACCGGCAATGACCTCAGCCATGAGTAGAGAATAGTGGGCTAGTTCTTCGCCTATGATGGTTACACTCTGGACGTGCTTGACCGTGTTATTGAAGCTGGCATCCAACTCGTGTAGGGGAGAAACCCGCCCGAAATCCTGAGCGCTGACTATCGGCCAGAAGAATGAAATCGAAGAGAGATAGTCTGACACGTGAGCCATCATTGCCACGTCGACTTTGCGCGAGCTACGACGTTCGCCGGTTTCAAAATCGATAGTTTCCGTTCCGCAACCGTCGGTTGAGAAGTAGCTAGACGTGCCGTCTAAGGATAGATCAGTTCTCGCAGCCCGACCCGAAAGGGTGTAAACGCGCGGCGCGTGGCTCATCGCCTCCATAACTAGATCGGGAGAAAGCCGCACGATCTGGCTCTCTAGATCTACTTGCGCGCCATGCTCGACAAAAACGCTCAAGGCACGCTCGGAAGGGAAGTGAACACCGACGGTCTTCAGGATATGAAGGGTAGCCACTTTGATTTCGGCTAACTGTTCGAGGCTGAGTACCTCTATTCGCACCCTGTGTCTAATCGGTTGAATATTCGTCATTTCCCAACCTGTGTGGCCTTCACGATTTCATCCCGGTGCTCAACGTCATGTTCGGCCATCATTTCAACCAAGTGGGCGATGGTGCCACGCTCGTCGCCCCAAGGATAAAGCAGATCACCAGGAAACAGTTCGAGGGGTATTTCATTTACGGCAGCTCTAAACTCCTCGCGGGCCTGTACCCAGCTCTGGAAGACCTGTTGAGTAGTCGATTCTTGCTGCTCCAAAACATCCTGCTGGTTAAAAGCGTCTTCATCTAGATCCCGAATGGTATATTCTTTTCCAACCCGGTAGGCACGTAGGGAGTTCGCCACCTGGCGATCCCAGGTAGCTATATGGCCGATAATGTCCCTGATTCGCCAGCCCGACTCTGTGTAAACATGCATATCAAGGTCGATCCCATCTAACATCGTACGTGTTTCAGAATGCGTCAGGGTCAATAACTCAAGCAGCCGCCGTTTATCTTCGAGGGTCATGCCGATCACTCCTTTGGGGCGGGGTCGAATCTGGCTTGAAGGTTGTCACTAGGACGTCAATGCAGACGTCATCTACCGGGACTCTGGTCCAACACGGTTTTTGCCCCGAGCGCCACCTTGTAAGTGTGCAAGATAAAAGAGGTTTGGGCTCGTTGCACACCGGTAACCTGAAGCAATTGATCTTTGAGAAAGGCGGCTAGATGCTCCCGGTCACGACAGAACACTTCGACGATCAGGTCATATTCACCGGCAACCATTATCAGGTAACTGACCTCTGGCATAGTGGCGATCTCTGCCGCCGCCTTTTCCAATTGAGGTGGTTGAATTGAAACGCCAATAATCGCCGGGGCGTTATATCCCATCCGGTGAGGATCAAGAACGCCTATTATTTGGATAGCTTTCTCCTCAAGGAGCTTTGCCACACGGTTGCGTACGGTCCCCTCGGTAACGTCCAGGATCTGGGCGATCCGTGTGTAACGCATTCGGCCATCCTCTTGCAGGAGGGCGACAATTGAGCGATCCAGTGCATCCATATTATTAACTTGCCATCTTTGCGATTATTCAGTAGTATACAAACAAAAGATACGAAAATCAAACTACTATTAACTTGGTGTTACGAATATCGTAACAAGTGGGAAAGAACAGACAGGTTCAGTTTTCTTGAAGAAGAGCCAGTTGAAGACTGTTCTTCTCAGTTGATTTATCGAAACGGTCATCCTATTTGCAGCAAAGAGAGGTTCAAAATGCCGCAGCATGGTGCAAAATCTCATGAGTTCTTTGAACGGGCGCGTAAAGTAATACCATACGGCGTCAATTCCAATTTTCGTTATTCAGGAGACGATCAGACCCTCGTTGTAGCTGACGCTCGTGATGCCTACGTCTACGATTTTGATGGAAAACGGTACATCGATTACCGGCTAGGTTATGGACCTGTCATATTGGGGCATGCTGATCCATTCGTCAACGGCCGGGTCAAAGAGGCGATCGATCATGGTCTCAGTTTCGCCGCCACCCAACTTTACGAGGTAAAGGTCGCCGAGAGAATTGTCGACATGTGCCCCGGCGTCGAGATGGTACGTCTGTCAAACACCGGTTCTGAATGTACCATGCATGCCTTACGACTGGCGCGGGGTTACACTGGTCGGGACATCGTGTTGAAATTTGAGGGCTGCTACCATGGAGCCCACGATTACGTTCTTTGGTCAACCGCGAGTGGAGATATCGATAAGGTAGGCGATCGCCAAAATCCCAGGGCCTATAAACAAAGCATCGGCATTCCAGAGGTCATGCGCGAACTGATCCAGCTGTGTCCCTGGAATGATGTCGAGGTTCTGGGCGACATTTTGCAGAACCGTGGCGAAGAGATCGCGGCCATTATCGTGGAACCTGTGCTCGGCAATGGCGCCGCATTGATGCCGCAACCCGGCTACCTGGAATTCCTGCGCGAACAGTGCGACCAGTATGGCATCGTGCTCATCTTTGATGAGGTCAAGACAGGTTTTCGCCTCGCTCCAGGGGGTGCTGGTGAATACTTTGGGGTGATTCCCGATATTTCCACCTTTGCCAAAGCGATGGGAAATGGATATCCAATCGCCGCTTTCGGTGGCAAGAAAGAGGTGATGATGTCAATACGGCCTGGCAAAGTGT
Organism: Promineifilaceae bacterium (SeqCode); assembly: GCA_049650305.1. Taxonomy (GTDB): domain Bacteria; phylum Chloroflexota; class Anaerolineae; order Promineifilales; family Promineifilaceae; genus UBA11865. Next base: position 8,327 of record JBARZW010000117.1, on the reverse strand, counting down.
TTCAAGGCGGCACGTATACCGGCAACGTGGTGTCTACGGCCGCCGCCGACGCTACCCTGGAATACATCCAGACCGGCAAGGTATTTAAACAATTGAATAAAGTTGGTGGGATGCTCATCGAAGGTATTGGTGAGATCCTCAATCGCCACAGCGTCGCTCATTTCATAAATGGAGTGCCGGCTATGTTCGGCATCACATTCATGGAAACACAAGCCAGAGACTGGCGTGACTTATTTAAGGCTGATTGGGATTTATACGAGACGATCACGAACTATATGATCGAAAATGGTGTCATGCCTGACCCAGACGGATTTGAACCATACTTCCTATGCGTCGACCACACGGAAGAGGACGCGGCCGAAACTCTTCAAGCATTTGAAGATGGTTTGAAGCTCGCGCTCAGTAAGAACTAAGTAGATGAAATGAGGCACGAAGATGGCAGAAAGTAACAGATTACTCAACTATATCAATGGAGAGTGGCGACGATCGGCAGCAGCCGACTATCTCGATGTGATAAATCCGGCCACAAGCGACGTCTTGGGACAAGTACCCCTTTCGCCTGCATCAGAAGTGGACGAGGCAGCGCAGGCTGCCGCTCAAGCCTTCAAGGAATGGCGGCGCACACCGGCCACCGATCGCATCCAATACTTATTCCGGTTGAAGAACCTGCTGGAAGAGCAATTTGAAGATATATCCCGGACCATCACCATGGAATGTGGCAAGACGATAGGTGAATCCAGGGGAGAAGTGCGCCGGGCGATAGAAAACGTGGAAGTGGCTTGCGGCATACCCATCATGATGCAAGGGGATGTATCCGAAGATATCGCCCCGGGCATTGACGAACTGATGATCCGGCAGCCGGTGGGCGTATGCGCCGCTATCGCTCCCTTTAACTTCCCCGGCATGATCGCTTTTTGGTTCATGCCCTATGCCCTGGCTTGCGGTAATACCTATATCGTCAAACCATCTGAGAAGGTGCCGCTAACGATGCAGAAAATCTTCAAATCGCTAGAGCAAGCCGGATTCCCCAAGGGCGTGGTCAACATGGTCAACGGGGCTAAAGAAGCGGTCGACGCCATTTTGGACCACCCGGCCATCCGGGCCATCAGCTTCGTCGGTTCCACGCCGGTGGCCAAGTATGTCTACAGCCGGGGTTCGGCCAATGGCAAACGCGTGCAAGCCCAGGGCGGGGCAAAAAACCCGATCATCGTGCTGCCCGATGCGGACATGGAGATGACAAAGCGGATCGCGGCCGATTCCGCTTTTGGTTGCGCCGGTCAACGGTGCCTGGCCGCATCCATAGCCTTGACCGTGGGTGACGCTCGCCAACCCTTCACTGAGGCCATCGCCGAGGCGGCCGTTTCCCGCGTGGTGGGATATGGATTGGATGAGAACGTGCAGATGGGACCGGTGATTAACTTGCCCAGCATGAAGCGCGTTGAAGGCTTGATCCAGAATGGGGTAGACGAGGGAGCTACGGCAGTGGTGGACGGCAGGTCCCCGGTCATTCCAGGTTACGAAAACGGCAGTTTCGTGCGTCCCACCGTGTTAGACGGCGTAGACCCGGACGGGACCATCGCCCAAACCGAGATTTTTGGCCCGGTATTAAGTTTGATTCACGTCAACACCATTGACGAGGCTATCAAGTACGTCAATAGTGGCCAATATGGCAACATGGCTTGTTTGTTCACCAACAGCGGCGCGGCCGCCCGTAAGTTCCGTTACGAAGTAGACGCGGGCAATATCGGCATCAATGTTGGCGTCGCCGCTCCGATGGCTTTCTTTCCCTTCAGCGGTTGGAAAGAGAGCTTCTTTGGCACATTGCACGGCCAGGGAAATCACGCCGTCGAATTCTTCACCCAGACCAAAGTGGTGGTGGAACGCTGGCCGAAGCAATGGTCGCGTCAATTTTGAACTGAAGCATCAGTTAATGCGTGACGATTCCACTTTCGTGCCAGGCCTAGGCCGACGTGCAACTATTAATATCAAGAACAGGAGCAGGTTACCTGTTCGCGGGTCGCGATTATCGGGCCGGCGAATCCTTGCCCGAAGCGGGACCAACCGCGGAATACAAGATATGAGCACCCATGTGAATTGAGAACGAATCTTTTTCACCGACTAGTATCTGAGAACTGATAGGAACGTTGAGCATGATCCCGAGAGATATTCTATATCTGACAGAAGACGAAGTGGCCCAATGTATGACCGCCGGAGTGGCAGTTCACCTCGCAGAGAAAGGGATTACGGCCGATGGAGCCGGGGAGGTTGCAGGGGATAAGTTCTACATGAATGTAGGGGACGGGGGATTTATTAAACCTTTCTCCGGCTATTTAGCTGGCGAAGAGTACGCCTATGTTAAGAGCTTCAGTTTTTTCGAAGACAATCGGGCAAAGGGCCTACCGGTCACCGATTCGATGGTGATCCTATTCGACGCTAACTCCGGTTTACCCGCCTGTATCATGGAAGCGAACTGGATCACGGCGATGAAGACTGGTGCTTCAACGGCCGTGACGGCGAAATACCTGTCTCGTTCCGATAGCAAGGTGATGACTATTTTCGGAGCTGGCGGTTTGGGAAGGACGCATCTCTTATGCTTCAACGAGGTATTCGACCTGGATGAGGTGCGTGTGGTGGACGTGATCCCAGGGGCTGCGGAGAGATTCGCTAGCGAAATGGGCGAGAAAACGAGATTGCCCATGGTTATTCCATCGTCGTCAGAAGCGGCCGTGCGTGAAGCGGACCTGGTCGTGACCGTGACCACCGGCAGCGCCGTGAACGTCGAACTTCCCTGGCTGAAGCCGGGCGCTTTCATCGCCCGCCTGGGTTCTTACCAGGAAATAGCCTTGAACCTACTGCTGGAGGTGGATAAGCTGGTCGTAGACCGGTGGGCTTATGTCAGTTATCGCGTCCCAGAGATAGTCGAATTGATTCAGGCGGGCCGATTGAGCGAGGAGGATGTGCACGCCGAATGGCCAGACATCATTGCCGGACGAGCTGCAGGCCGGGAGTCTCAAGACGAGGTCATCCTTTACATCGCACTAGGCATCTGGGGCGAGTATGCTGCCATTCTTCCGTCTGTATACCGCCGGGCGAAGGAACTGGGACTTGGAATGAAGCTGGGAAGCTAGAGGATATGATTACGGTCAACGCAGGAGCATAACATGACCAATGACCGAATTTCAGAAGACGCTAACGGTACATTACCGGCACAGGCGCAGGTCGTGATTGTTGGCGGTGGCGTGATCGGCTGCAGCGTGGCCTATCATTTGACCAAACTTGGCTGGCGGGACGTCGTGCTGCTGGAACGCGCGCAATTGACGGCCGGAACCACCTGGCATGCGGCAGGATTGGTCAGCAGCGGTGGGTTTAGGACCGAGACTTCAATCGAGATGGCCAAGTACACTGTGGATCTATTCGCGAGGCTGGGGGAGGAAACCGGCCAAGAAACCGGCTTCAGGCCGATCGGTCATCTTGAGCTCGCCTGCAATTTGGAGGAGTTACATGGAATTCGCCGGGCGGCTGACTTTGGCCGCGGTTTTGGCATCGATATTGAAGAAGTATCCACCTCCGAGATCGAGGCCATGTGGCCGCTTCTTTACACGGGCGACGTCGTAGGAGGCATTTATACGGCTCAAGACGGCCGTACCAATCCCGTAGACACTACAATGGCCCTCGCCAAAGGAGCCAGGATGGGAGGAGCTCGTATTTTTGAAGGCACCAAAGTCACCGGGATCAAAAAGAAGGACGGCCGGGTGACCGGCGTGGTCACCGACAAAGGAGACATTGAAACGGAATTTGTGGTCAATTGCGGTGGTATGTGGGCCCGGGAGCTTGGTAAACTAGCAGGCGTCTGCGTGCCACTACACGCCGCCGAGCATTATTATCTGATCACCGAACCGATAGAGGGTATGCATCCAGACCTGCCCGTTGTCGAGGAATCTAGTGCTTACACCTACTTTCGCGAGGAAATGGGTGGGCTTTTGTTGGGTGTGTTTGAGCCGGTAGCGGGTCCCTGGGGAATGACACTACCTGGGGGTCTGGGAGGGATACCCGAGGACTTCAGTTTCGGCGAGATTCCGCCGGATTGGGACCGTTTGATGCCCTATCTGGAAAAGGCGATGAGGCGAATCCCAGTTGCCATGAATGCGGGGATCCATGTGCTTTTCTGCGGCCCGGAGAGTTTTACTCCCGATCTGGGACCCTTGATGGGAGAAGCTCCGGAGCTGAAAAACTTCTTTGTCGCTGCAGGTTTCAACTCGCTTGGCATCCTGTTAGGTGGTGGCGCGGGTCAGATAATGGCCCATTGGATCGTGGACGGTTTGCCACCAGTCGACGTCAGCGAGATCAACATCGAGCGCATGTCGCCTTTTCAGAACAATCCGAAGTATTTGTATGATCGGACCGTGGAAGTCCTGGGATGGATGTTCACGACCTGGCCCAATTTTCAGGCTACTAGGGCTCGCAACGCTTGCAAATCAGCCCTGCACGACCGCCTGGCGGACGCCGGGGCCTGCTTCTTCGAGTACAGTGGATGGGAGTACCCTGAATGGTACGCACCAGAGGGCGTGGAACCCAAAGTTGAGTATTCATGGGGAAGACAAAATTGGTTCCAGTACGCCGCGGCCGAGCACAAGGCTGCGCGCGAAGACGTCGTGTTGATGGATTTAACCCTGATGTCGAAAATCCTCGTCCAGGGCCGGGATGCAGAAAGTGTCCTCAACCGGATTTGTGCCAATAATGTGTCAGTACCGGCCGGTCGCTGCGTCTACACTCAGTGGCTGAATGAACGCGGGACTATCGAGGCTGATCTGACGGTGACCCGTCTTGCCGAAGATAGCTATATGGTTGTTCTTTCCCCCGCCATACACAGGCACGTCGAAACCTGGCTCAAACGACATATTCCACCTGATGCTCATGTCTTTGTCACCGACGTGTCATCAGCTTACAACATCATCAGTGTCCAAGGTCCTAAATCCCGCCACCTTCTTAGCGGGCTTACAAGCGCCGATATGTCGAATGAGGCCTTCTCCTTTCGTACGATGCGCGAGATTGATATGGGATATGCGCTTGTTAAAGCACTGCGCCTGTCCTACGTTGGCGAATTGGGCTGGGAACTCTACGTGCCGACTGAGTTCACTCTTCACGTCTATGACATGCTCGTTGAAGCGGGTGAAGCGGTCGGCTTGAAACACGCCGGGCTTCAAGCTCTGGACACATTACGGATAGAGAAAGGTTACCGCGATTACGGTAACGATATCGACAATATGGACACGCCGCTTGAGGTAGGCCTGGGTTTCGTCGTGGACTTTGCCAAGCCCGGGGGTTTCATCGGAAGAGACGCGCTCTTGCGGCAGAAGGAAGGCGGGATTCTAGAGTCTCGCCTGGTTCAGTTCTTTGTAGAAGATCCAGAGCCATTGCTGCATAGTGGCGAGACGATCATCAGGGATGGTAAACGAGTGGGATACATCAGGGCCGGAGGGTACGGGCACACGCTAGGCGGGTCGGTAGGCTTGGGCCAGGTTGAGAACGAAGAAGGTGTGACCGCTGATTTCGTCAAGAGCGGCAATTTCGAGATAGAAGTAGCCAGTGTTCGCTATCCGGCAAGGGCTTCTTTGCGCCCGTTGTATGATCCGCAAAATATGCGAGTACGTTCCTGAACAGTAGCTTCATAGAAGAGACTCCATCGTTGAATGGTCCATCCGATGGGGAAATTGGAAATACGGATGATCAATTATCTTCTCGTATGATCGTGGTCTTTCTAATGACGAATGTCATCTCTGATTCAGGAAGTTTGTCTCTAAACAATTCTAATAACCATGTCTATTATATATGAGGTAAATTCGCGTCAGTGATCCAGCACAGAGAACATGACGCAGCCCCAATCGCAAGCTTCAACAGGTGACAGGATAATAGCGAACTAAGCAACGTGACCCAGATAACGAACCAGCGGACGGACTCCCTAGTCGACTTAGTACATGAAAAGTCGGTCGAAATCCTCAATGAAGTTGGTTTTTGCGTGCCTGAGCCGGCCGCTCTCAGCCGCCTTGAAAGCGCTGGGTTTCCAGTTGATAAAGAATCGCAGATGGTGCGGGTGACACCGGATCTGATGCAATCAGCCCTCACCGGTCTCAACCGCGATGTTAAGTTGTACGATCGAGCTGGGCAGAATGTCGTTCCCTACCAACAACGATCCTGTTTCATGGGCGCCGGAACACCCGTGAACGTATTTGATCTGGTGACCAGAGAGCACCGCCCTTCTACCAGGCAAGATGTGCGCCAGCTGGTAACGTTGCAGGATGCCTTGCCTCAGATAGATATCGTTCGCCCCACCGTTACTGCTACTGACCAGGGTGATTGCTCGGATCTGGTTGAGATCGTGGAGTTGCTCCGCCATACCGGCAAGCCGATCGTTCACCGCACGCTATCACCCGATCGAGTAGATGCGGCTGTCGAGATGCTGGCGGTCGTTGCCGGCGGCGAAGACGCATTCCGGGCTCGTCCCAACTTCGCCACACTCTACTGTCCGATCAGTCCCAGCTACTTTACTCCAGAAAACATCAACTGCATGTTTCGCTGGGCTGAGCACGGTGTACCCATCACTTTGCTCAGTATGGCTATGGGCGGCGCGTCTGCTCCGGCGACGTTGCTGGGAGAGCTGGTGGTCATCAACACAGAAATCCTGGCCTGGATTGTGGCCTTGCAATTGCTCTATCCTGGCACGCCGTTGCTATATGGCAGCGTTTCGGCTGTTCTCGATATGAACACCGGATTGTTGCCTTTGGGGGCGCCGGAGCGGGGAATGATCAATAGCGGCGCGGCCATGATGGGCCATTATTATGGTATCCCGTCCATGTGCGGGGGGCTCTCTTCCGATGCCAAAGAGCTGGATGCTCAAGCCGGTTTCGAGAAAGCCGTAACGGCCGTCCCCCTTCTCCAAGAAAAAGCGAGTATTATTTACGGTGTGGGCGCGGTCGACGCTGGAAACACTATTTCATATCTACAGATGGTCATGGACGATGAGTTCATCGCCGGACTGCGCCGCATGATTGAAGGCATCACCAGGCACGATCTTGACGAGGAGGTCGCCCTCATCAAGGCCAACACACCGCGCGGCAATTTTCTCAAAGCCAAACATACCCGTCGCACTTTTCGCGAACATTGGATGCCCGGCATCTTCAGTCGAGATAATTACAATACCTGGCAGGCGAAAGGCAAGACGATCGAGCAGAGTTGCCGGCAAAAAGCGACCCAAATCCTGGACGAGCACGTCCCTCCTCCTCTTTCCGCTTCTGTTGAAGCTGAATTGGAGCGGATCATGCGAAGCCATATTCCAGACTTTCATTTTGAATCATAATAGATCTGCGTTGATAGTTTAGGCGAATCAAATCACCAGAATGTGTCAAGAAACAGGTCGAGAAATGGAGTATCCTACCTGTAGCCGGCAAGAGATATTTATTTGAGCAAGGAGACCCGTATGAGAGAGAGTGAAATTCTAAGCAAGTTGGCCAAATCTGTGGAAGAAGGTGAACCGGAGGATGCGGCCGCTCTGGCCCAGCAAGCACTGGATGAGGGTCTTGATCCTTTGATGTGCATCAATGAAGGGCTCACGCCCGGCATCACTCGGGTTGGCGAATCATTTTCCTGTGGCGATGCTTATCTCCCCGACCTTATCCTTGGCGCGGAGGCCATGAAGTCGGCACTCGCAATCCTGGAACCAGCCCTGCTGGAAAACCAAGAGCGGGAGGTGACCGGCCGTGTCGTCCTGGGCACTGTTAAGGGCGATCTGCACGAAATCGGTAAGACCCTGGTTGGCACCATGCTCACGGCCAATGGATTCCTGGTCACAGACCTGGGCATTGACCAGTCGGCAGGAGATTTTGTCGCGGCGGTCAAGGAAACAGGGGCCGATATCGTAGGTATGTCGGCCTTGTTGACGACGACCATGCGAGAACAGCAAACGATCATCGATGCCCTCAAGGATGAGGGAATCCGCGATCAGGTGAAAGTGATGGTTGGCGGCGCACCGGTGACTCAGAGTTGGGCGGACAAGATTGGGGCTGATGGTTACGCTGAAGACGCCATTAGCGCCGTTGATCTCGCGTATCGTCTTATAGATGCTCCAGCATGACCAGAAATGTAAATTCGTATAAGGAGGTGGTGCGATCATAGATACTCCCGATATAGGTATCGGCTTGGTACATCACGAGAACCATGTTGGACTCGCGTGAGGAGGAATAAAGGAATGAAGAGATATAACATTTTGCTAATTGTGACACTGTTTGTCATTGTCAGTTTGTTGGTGGTTGCATGTGGTGGAGATGAAGAAG
>JBARZW010000116.1:0-5677 GCA_049650305.1 Promineifilaceae bacterium (SeqCode) | reverse complement strand
TAGCTTTTCGACCAGGTCCTCCAGGGATGTTGCACAGTAGGCCCCCGCTTCCTCAGCCGCCCGTATCGACACTGGATTACGAGCGTAAGCGGCGACCTGGTGTCCATCATACAAGAGGCGCTTGGTCATGTTGCCTCCCATCTTACCCAATCCAACCATTCCAATTTCCATCGTGGGACTCCTTCTTTTCTGCTGTTTTTCTAGATAATAGGCATGATTAACTGAAACGTAAAACGTATTAGATCAATGGCTCTTCGCCGGATGTGTTGCAAGCGTTCTGCTGACCACTCCTCTTTCGGTACGGTTGCCGCGTTACTTTATCGAAAGATGCCATCATTCAACTTGATCATCTCGATGACCGTCATCGTCTCGATGACCGTTGACGATCTCAGCCACAACTGCCGACACCCGGTTGTAATCATCTACTATGTAATCTGCAGGCAGCCGGTCAAGATCGCGAAGACCCTGGCCTGTGAACGGCGTGGCGACGGCGACTACATGCATGCCGGCCGACAGAGCCGCCTCAACACCGCTCGGTGAATCCTCGATGACCAGGCAATCGGCCGGATCGACGGCTAGTTCGCTCGCTACCAGGAGATAAATCTCGGGATCCGGTTTTCCTCTCTCCACATCATCGCGGGTGGCAACAAAGTCGAACGCTTCTGGCAATGACAGGATTTCCAAGATACGGGTGGCCTGGGGGCAATAAGACATCGTAGCCAGACCGATTAGGCATTGGGCCCGGCGAGCCTCCTGGAGCAAGGCCACGTTGTGAGGCCATTGGTTACTCCGGATGACTTCCGGATCGGCCAACAAATCCTGATAGATACCCAGTCGCACCTGGACATAGGCCTGCCAGGCTGTCTTGACGCCGAACTCTTCCAGGCGAGCCTGGGCTCGTTCGGCCAGGTTAAAGCGTTCCACAAGAAACGTGGCTACCTCCCTGCGGGAGCGGCCGACCACTTCCTTGAAAGCCTCGATGACCTCCTCTTCGTCTAGCGAGTAAGGGCAGAGTTCGACGGCCGCCTTTGCATAGGACAGCGCCTTTAATTTCTCAGTCTGGACCAGTGTGCCGTCCAGGTCAAATATCATGGCTTTAATCAAGGGCAGTGCTCCTCAGGTATGAATGACCCGGGGCGAAATTCGGATGAAGAAGGCTGGCGACACCTATCATTGATTCCCGATCCCTAATAAATTTTTGGCGGCGGCGACAATGTGTTCTGGCAGGAAGCCATATTTTTCTTGAAGAGCTTTCAAAGGCGCAGAGGCGCCAAACGTTTGCATGCCGATACAGACGCCTTCAGGCCCTACGTAACGATCCCATCCCATGGTTGATGCCTGCTCGACCGAGATACGGGCCGTGACATCTGGGGGTAGGACAGAGGCGCGGTATTCAGGACTTTGTTTCTCGAATAATTGCCAAGAGGGCATGCTGACTACACGGGCTTTAATGCCTTCCGATTTGAGTTGTTCATAAGCCGCCACGCAGAGATGCACCTCGCTTCCAGTCCCGATAAGAATCAGGTCGAGCTGCTCACCATCGGCGTCGGCTAAAACATACGCACCCTTGGCAACACCTTCAGCCTGGGCGTACTTAGCGCGATCTAAGGTAGGCAGATTCTGGCGGCTGAGTATCAGGGCCACCGGTTCATGTTTTAGCTCCATTATGATTCGCCACGCTTCGACAACCTCGTTGGCGTCGCCGGGGCGCAGATCGATGAGACCCGGGATGGCTCTTAGAGAGGCCAGTTGTTCGACGGGCTGGTGGGTTGGGCCGTCTTGGCCAACGCCGATGGAATCATGGGTGAAAATATGGATGACCGGGATCTCCATTAGGGCGCTTAGACGGATGGCCGGTCGGGCATAATCGCTAAAAATCAAGAAACCAGAGCCGTATGGACGGATCTTAGACAGGGACAGTCCGTTTACGATGGCGCCCATCGCGTGTTCGCGTACGCCAAAGTGGAAGTTTCGACCACCATGGTCGTCGGCGGTGAAGTCACCGGCCCCGTCAAAGGTAAGGCGCGTTTTTGTCGACGGCGCTAGATCGGCCGATCCGCCGATAATCCAGGGAACGTTTTGGGCGATGGTGTTGAGCACTGTTCCAGAGCTGCTGCGACTGGCGACTCCTTTCTGGTCGGCTGGGAAAACCGGCAAGCTTTCGTCCCAGCCATCAGGTAATTGGCGATGTTGCATCCTGTACAGATGATCGGCCAGATCAGGATAATGGTCTTGATAATGATCAAATTTGTCGATCCAGGCATCCCTAAGTGCGCGCCCTCTATCGCCAACCCCTTCGGCGAAGTGCTGGCGTACCTCTTCAGGAACCAGGAATTTCGCCTCTTCTGGCCAGCCGTAGTTTCTTTTGGTCAGGCGTATCTCATCCTCACCCAGCGGATTACCGTGTGCCGCCTCTGTATCCTGCTTATTCGGCGAACCGTAGGCGATGTGGCTGTCGACGATGATCAAAGACGGCCGGTCCGGGGTTTGCTTAAATGTCTCGAAGGCGCGAGCGAGCATCTCCAGGTCATTGGCGTCGCCGACGCGGAGTACGTTCCAGCCGTAGCCAAGGAAGCGAGTAGCTACATCCTCGCTAAAGGCTAACTCTGTATGCCCTTCGATGGTGATTTTATTGTTATCGTAAATCCAGCAAAGATTGGATAACTTCATATGCCCGGCGAGCGATGCCGCCTCGCCGGTAACCCCCTCCATCATGCAGCCGTCACCGGCTAATGCGTAGACGTCATAGTTGAACATCTCGAATCCGGGACGGTTAAAATGAGCCGCCATCCAGCGGGCGGCAATAGCCATTCCGACACTGGTGGCAACGCCCTGGCCAAGCGGCCCAGTGGTTGTCTCGACTCCCGAAGTCCAGCGATATTCAGGATGTCCAGGGGCCCGGCTGTCGAGTTGTCGAAAGCGCTTGATGTCCTCCAAACTGACCGCGAAATCGCCCAGCGTCTCGTACTTGGGATTGACCGCTTTTACCCCGGTCAGGTGCAGCAGTGAATAGAGCAGCATTGAAGCGTGACCGACCGAGAGGACAAAGCGATCCCTATTGGGCCAGATAGGATCGTCAGGGTCAAACCGAAGAAATTCCTGCCAGATGGTATAGACGACGGGGGCCATGGCCATTGCCGTGCCCGGGTGCCCGGAATTAGCTGCCTGAACCGCGTCTATAGACAGCGTACGAATTGTATTGATCGCTTTGTTTTCGAGAGTTAAATCAGCGGATATCAATGCCTTTCTCCTTGGAATCGGTAGAGTCTTGTCAGCCAGATGAATATCGTGGATTCTTCCAGAACCCACCTGGATCTCATTCACCAGGCCGATGAAATTTCAAATTTAGTCATCGGAATGTGTCATCGATTTTCGTGGTCTCCCATATCCCCAGGAATCTCCTCAATGAGATTGGCGATAAGGGCCGTCCAGCCGGTTTGGTGGCTGGCGCCCAATCCTGACCCGTTTTCTGCGTGGAAGTATTCGTGGAAAAGGATGAGATCCTTCCAATAAGGATCTTCCTGAAAAGTCTTAGAAGAACCGTTAATCGGACGACGCCCCTCTTCATCGGGAAGGAAGAGATGTTGGAGTCGCAGCGAAAGATGATCAGCAATCTCGGCCAGATTCATCATCTTGCCTGAGCCGGTCGGACACTCGACGGTCAACCCATCCCCGTAATAGCGGTAGAACTTGCGTAAAGATTCGATGATCAGGTAGTTGACAGGAAACCAGACGGGCCCCCTCCAATTCGAGTTACCGCCAAACAACCAGGTATCCGATTCGGCCGGCTGGTATTCGATCCTGTATTCGCCATCTCCAACACGAAAAGAGTAAGGATGTCCTTGATAATGCTTGGAAAGGGAGCGAATCCCGTGCGAGGATAGAAATTCGTCTTCGTCCAGCAACCTATGGAGGACACGAACCAACCGCTCACGAGTCAAAATAGCCAGGAGGCGACGCTGGCCCTCACCGGGCAAATCGACACTGGCCATATTACCGGTCAGGTGGGGTCGATTTTCGACGAACCAATTCAGACGGCGGTGGAAGACTTTCATCTCCATCAGGCTATCGGGTTCGAGTACGGATGCGGCAAATAGAGGGAGCAATCCCACAAGGGATCTCACTTTAATAGGGATGATCTGGCCCTCGGAGGTATGAAGGGCATCGTAGAAGAAGCCGTCTGTCTCATCCCAAAGGCTATAGCCCTGTCCGCCGCAGTCGCTCATGGCGTTGGCGACCCGCAAAAAGTGCTCGAAGAATTTCGTGGCCGTATCCTGGTAGATCGGGTTCTCTTTGGCTAACTCCAAGGCTATCTGCAACATGATCAAACAATAAAATCCCATCCAGGCTGTGCCGTCGGCCTGATCAATATGTCCCTGGACAGGCAAGCCGGCGCTACGATCGAACACGCCGATATTGTCTAATCCCAGAAAACCTCCTTGAAAAATATTGTTTCCGTCAACATCTTTACGATTGACCCACCAGGTGAAGTTGAGCAGTAGTTTGTGAAAAACCCCTTCCAAGAAGCCTCGGTCAGCTTTTCCCTTTTGCCGGGCGTCTATCTGGTAAACGCGTAAAGCAGCCCAGGCATGAACCGGAGGATTCACGTCGCCAAGAGCCCATTCGTAGGCGGGGAGCTGGCCGTTTGGGTGCATGTACCACACCCGGGTCATCAGGATCAACTGGCGCTTGGCGAAATCAGGATCGATTAGGGCAAGAGGAAGCGTGTGAAAGGCCAGATCCCAGGCCGCATACCATGGATATTCCCACTTGTCGGGCATTGATAGTACGTCGAAGTTATTGAGATGAGCCCAGTCAGAGTTCCGGCCTTGACGTCGCCCGCCCTTTGGTATTGGTTGGCCAGGATCGCCTTCAAGCCACTGGGAGACATCGTAATAGTATAATTGCTTGGTCCATAGTAGCCCGGCAAATGCTTGGCGTAGCACACGCCTGCGTTCGATATCCAGGCCTGATGGCTGGATATTTTGATAGAAGGCATCAGCTTCTTCTATACGATGGGTGAAGATCGAATCGAATTCTCGAAACGGAGCTTTATGCGTGTGTCTTGACAGGCGGAGGCGGTAAGTGATGTCTCCTCCGGAAGGTATTGAATCCCTGTACCAGGCGGCCGTCTTGGTTCCTTCCTGTTCCGGATCAGTCACCCTAGTTTCACCTTGGACGACATGACGATGGAAGGCATCCTTGACGTAGGGGCCGGTACTGGCAAAGTCAAATAGCCGCTCCATATTGCTCTCGTTCTCGGTGAAAAGAAGCTCTGGTTCCTCGTCGGCGTAAAAGAAATATGAACCGGACGCCGGGTGTTCGAGAGCCACCATAGAGACGCCGGGCGGACCATCGCTCTTGTGTAACCTGGGTTTGTGGGGGACGTCATGCATGGGTCCGGTCGGATATCCCCAGCTCCATGTATTGCGGAACCACAGCGAAGGCAGTAGGTGGATCGTCGCCTGTTCTGGTCCACGGTTGGAGACGATAATGCGGATCAGGATATCCTCCTGGTCCGCCTTGGCGTATTCTACCGCCACGTCGAAGTACCGGTTATCGGCGAAAACACCCGTATCGATCAATTCATATTCGGGCATATCGCGTCCACGCAGCCGGTTCTCAGCCTCAAGATCGTCATAAGGGAACGGAGCCTGGGGATACTTGTAGAGCATCT
>JBARZW010000115.1:0-49876 GCA_049650305.1 Promineifilaceae bacterium (SeqCode) | reverse complement strand
GTCGCCGAGCAGATATTAGCTTAGGTGATGAATGGGGAGATGTGTGACCTCGGACACAAATCGTCGCTATTGCAACAGCGGGCAGCATTAACCCGGAAAAGTTGACAATCCGATTTGAGGCCAGCGTGGGTGAAGCAGTAAAGTAATCGGCATATGTTTTTTTCAAATGTCGGTTGGCGTATCGTGCCGATTACTTTGGTGATTTGCCATTCGAGCGTCGCTGGATTGGAATGGCCTGAGTATGGCCTGGACAGGTGATGGGCGTCCCAATTCATTGACCGAAAAGTATGCGGTGGGCGTAGATGTGTTGATTACGGAGATGCAGCCAGAGGTTATCTCTATTTCTTCGGGTGTTCAGGGTGTGCCGCCATTCCTTGGTCGCTATACGGTCGATTCGCACCATAATCCCGCCTATGCGGCCGGGTATCTTGACAATAAAGTGAACCCGCGCTTAGCTATGGCGACGCACGTCCCTAACGATGAATATTCAAACGCTGAATCGCTCGCCGAATTACGCGAATATTGGAAGGGGCCTTTCCACTTTGGTTTTGATTTGGTCGTGGCCAACATCACCAAGGACAAGCTCTGGATACGTGAAGGTGTCGAATCGGATTTCCCGAACAGAAAACCGCCGCAGTTTGACCTGTCTTCAGGCTATCTGCATGTGCCATTGCCAAGCAACCAGCGAGCAGGTATTCAAGAACCAACTATTCGAGAAGCCCAGATTGCGTCGGAAAAATATTATCCCGAAGCGAATTTCCCCGTGCTCCTTGAAGAGTGGCCAGTTGATAGTGATATTCAAGCTGCTTTGGAATTACTCCCTGAAGATTTCAAAGCCAGTGTAGGTGAGAATTACTTGCGTAAAGCGAGATTGAGAAAAGCACAGGAAGATAAGAACGAGTAAACGTGCTTTAGGATTCGCCGCCTGATTTCAGAGGTCGTGGGTGAAATACTTAGAGGTGTTATGTAACACGTGGATAGAGAATGAATGAGTCATACCCCACCCACTGATAATTAGACAGTTGAAGCTGTTGATATCCCCAAGCTGGTGTTCATATACACCGTCAAACTTGTCGGCATAGAATCTGCACGTTTTGGGAGAGGGCGAACGGAACAGGACCACTACTCGACCCGTGAGTCGATGTTTTTTAGCCTTTCGTTGAAGGTTTCTGGGAGACGGGGTAATTCCTTTAAGGCCTTGCCGGCGAAGGCTGTTGCTTCGACAATTGAGTTGATTTCTCCGGCCGCCTGGGCCTCCTCAATTGCTCTGAGCAGCCGGCCAACTTCGGGACCGGGGTCGAGATCGAACGTTTCCATGAGCTCCCTACCATCGATCAACGGAACCGGCCTGACCGTCTCGTCATAGTGGTTGAAATAATGATCGTATAGTTGATCAATGACTTCGAGGAGTCTTGTCCACTTTTCTCGATCACCTAACCCACCATAGGTTGCCAAATAGTCGGCGATCGACAGAAGCCCGATATCAAGGCCGGCGGTTCCGCTTCTCCTAAAGAAGCGGAAGGTGGCTCTTCGGGATACCGTTTCATTCTTGGCCAGGTGAAGGGGCCACATATGACCCTCCACGATCTGGCGAACCTGTTCCACGACTTGCCTACTGAAGTGAAGCTGCTGGAGTCGTCGAGCCGCCATCTGGCCGCCGTCCTTCTCGTGTCCTAAGAAACGGATGCGCCCATCCTTCACCACAGTCCGAGACCTTGGCTTTCCAACATCGTGAAAAACGGCTCCAAGTCGAAGCAGTAAGCGAGCAGCGACTGGCCCTTGAACGGGTCGAGAAAAATACTCTTGTAGAGGACCTTGGTATTTTCCAAACTGTCTCAGAAGTTGAGACATAGCCGGTCCGTCTGGTTTATATCCATCAAGGAGAACTGATTCGACTAGATGCAGAGACGCTAGCACGCTGATCGTATGAGGGAGCACTGCTTCACGGTGCGGCGCCGATTGTTCCACCCCTTGTAGATCCGCGACCTCTGGTAGTACAAAAGGCAACAAAGCGTGACCGTTTAATGCTTGTATGGCCCGTTCAGGATTCTCCCCGGAAAGCATAATTACTAATTCATCTCGAACGCGTTCGCAGGATACGTCTTTCAAGAATGGTCCCGCAGCCCGAATGGCCGTTGAAGTCGCAGTCTCGAGCGAAAAGCCCAGCTGCAAGGCGAGACGCAAGCCCCTCATCGCCCTCACCGGATCGTCGGAGATAGCGTCCTTGTTCGTCTGGCGGAATAGTTCCTTCGCCAGATCTTGAAGGCCATTACAGGGATCGATCAAACTAGAATAGCTTTGGGCGGCAACGGGAAGAGCAATCGCGTTTACCGTGAAATCTCGGTCGCCGAGATCCGCCTTGAGACTGTCACCACGAAAGCCTGCGAAGTCTAAGGTCATCCCTTCATCAGGTAGAAGGACTCGGCCGGTATCCCTATCCCTATCTAAGACATAGGCGGGCACCTTCAAATGATCGGCTACTTTGAAAGCAAGTCCAATCGCCCGTTCCGGAACGGCGAAATCCAGGTCTTTGCAGGCTCTACCGAGCAATAAGTCACGCACGGATCCACCGACAAGGTAAACAGGTTGATCATGGCGCATAAATACTGGAGCAAGGCGCTCTAGCAACTCCGGTTTGTTCAGAAGTTCGCCCCCGGGCTTCTCGACGAAGTAAACATGCAGCTTCTCGCGAACACGATTTCGTCGCCCGAGGCGCTCCGCGGCCATGGCCGTCTTTCCAACGCCAGCAACTCTTCCGTCAGCAACGGCTACCCAACGACCGGCATAGGCCGTCAGTTCTTCTTGGGGTATTGGCTTCTCAACCGGGTGTTCTTCAGTCATGCCTTTCGGTGCAGACGATCAAGAGAAGTAAGTCGTACTAGTAGCTTGAAAAAATCAAAGGTATGCCCACGCTTTGATATGATCTGGTAACTGTGGCCACGAGCCATTATGGGATGTGGGCAAAAAACTCCGGCTTGAGTACAGCGATGAAGGGTAGATTCCTGTAAATCTCGCCAAAATCCAATCCATATCCAACTACAAATTCATCAGGAATTTCGAAACCGAGATAATCAATAGGCACGTCGACTTCTCTCCGGCTCGGCTTGCTCAACAAGGAACAGATACGTATCGAGGCCGGCGAACGGGCGAGGAGTGCCCGAAGCATGTAATCAAGGGTGCGGCCGCTATCGATGATGTCCTCCACAATAAGCACATCTCTGCCAGCGATATCTTCCTTGAGATCCATGACGATGCGCACAGCGCCGCTCGATACTGTACCCGACCCGTAGCTAGAAATGCCCATGAAATCAAGATGATGGGGTCTATGTAGTTCGCGGGTGAGATCGGCCAGAAAAACGAAAGCCCCTTTCAGCACACAAATAAGGAGCAAATCATCAACTTGACGATAGTCTTTTGTTATCTCTTGGGCAAGCTCGCCTGTTCGAGCCTTGAGACTCGCTTCACTGATTAAGATCTCGTAGACATCATCCCGAAGGTTCCGCTCGGCTTCCTTCATGACTCCGACTCTCCTTTTGCCGGGAGGACCTCATGACAATATCGGCAACGGGCCTCGTATACTTCGGCTGCTCCGACCAGAACAATTGGATCGTCGAAGGCGGCAGGATTGCCGTTGATTAGCCTCTGGGTCCGGCTTGCATCCTCGCCACAGATCACACAGATCGCATGGAGCTTGTCAACAGTTTCAGCCCGGGCCATAAGACTAGGAATTGGTCCGAAAGGCTCACCTCGAAAGTCCGTATCGAGACCGGCGCATATCACTCGCTTGCCTTCGTCTGCCAGAGTATCGCAGATTTCAATGATTGAGGTGTCAAAGAATTGAACCTCGTCGATCGCGACCACATCAGTATCTGGGTCGACGTGGGCCAGGATATCAGCAGGCGATGATACTGGACGGGCTTCAAAGTCCATCCCATTGTGAGAGGTTACGCGTTCTCCATGGTATCTGGTGTCGATCAGAGGCTTGTAAACTTGCACGTTCTGCCGTGCTATAACCGCTCTTCTTAGCCGACGGATAAGCTCCTCTGTTTTTCCACTAAACATGCTCCCACATACCAATTCAATGCGACCACGTGTGTGCATCGTTTTAAATCCTCCCATTTCGAATATCGGCCACTGATTGCGCCAATCTATTATACCCTAGCCACAAACGTCAGACTTCCGGTTCCCTGGCGCGCGGAATGTTTTGCCAGGTTTTGTCGACTCGAATCCCTGCGAAGTCCCTAAATGCAAAAAGGCAGATGCGAGGTCACATCTGCCTTTGATATTAGCCTAAATAATCTAGCTGTCTACTCGATTAATCCTTGAGCCCGCATGTACTTTTTAATGTCGATCAGGGCCTTTTGGCCTACGCCGTGGATGGCCAGAAGAGCGTCATCTCCTTGTTTCAGGCGTTCAAGTGCGTCCCCAACAGTATTCAAGCCATCAGCCTTCAAGCTGTTTAATGCCCTCTTGGTGACTGGAATCTCATCTATCGGCATGGATGATATCGATTGGGATTCTGTCAGCTCCTCAACTTCATCCCGAATTTCTTCTCGTCGTTGAAGGCGCTTCATAAACCGCTCAACCTGCCCCTCTGTGTCAACTAGGCGCTGCTGGCCTGTGTAAAAGGGGTGATTACCGGACCAGATATCGACCGATATCTCGGGCTTGGTAGAGCCTACAATCATGATGACTTCGCCCTCATGCATGACCTTGGCATCTGGATACCATTTTGGATGAAGATCTTTCTTCATTTATACGCTTCCACTAAGCCTGCTCTACCGGGTAGACGCTGACATACTTACGGCCGTGCTTGGTCTCAAACGTGACCTGGCCTTCAATTAACGAATAAATCGTGTAATCCCTGCCCAATCCAACATGGTTTCCCGGTCTAAACTTCGTCCCTTTCTGGCGGACGATTATATTGCCAGGGATAGCGAACTCACCGCCATAGAGCTTAATGCCCAGACGCTTTGAATTGCTGTCTCGTCCATTTCGACTTGAACCAGCTCCTTTCTTATGAGCCACGTTATTCTCTCCCTATCACCTGATACTATCACCTGATACTATCACCTGATAACTAACAGCTATCCAATATTGATGCTGTCAATCCGCAAGCGTGTATAGCTCTGACGATGCCCTTGTTTCCGGCGATATCGCTTGGATGGCCGATACTTCCACACAAGGATCTTCTTTCCGCGATACTGTTCGACGATCGTGGCTGTAACCGAGGCTTTCTCTACGGTAGGTTGACCTATCGTTATCTCTTCACCTTCAGATACGAGCAATACTTTTTCAAGTTCAATTGATTCACCGACTTCGTAAGGCAACTTCTCTACTGCGAAACTATTGCCTTCTTCGGCGCGGTATTGCCGGCCGCCACATTCAACTATTGCGTACACCTGCACCTCCCAAAAAGAACCGGCATTCTTTGATGCCGGTGATAACGTTAACGCTGCGCAGGCTGTGTCGGAAGGCCTATCCAGCGACCGGTAATTATAGCTGCGGGACTCGAGAAAGTCAAAGCCAATTATTGGCAACCTTCACAGCTCGGGCTTCTACCAGTCCCCTTGATTGCCGCTGCCTAAATTACTAGCCTGAACTCATATAAATGCCTATCTTGGATAGACCAGCAAAACCAACGGCAGTTCACTGAAAGCGGGAATGCCTTCAGCCGGATCAGCCAATAAAAGACCGGTAGATGTTCCGCCATCCAAGTTTAGAGCTGCGTCAATTTCCAAATCGGAATTTGTCAGGTACCTGCTCATCTCTGCAAGCGTGAACGTCGCCGATGGCGAGATGATGAAAAGAATGCGGCCGTGGCGATCTTCTGCGATGACCGTTCTTCGTGCCTTATCACCCATTTCATCTTTGTAAGCGAGCTTTCCACCAGGCGTAACCAGCATGGGAAATGACTGCAGGCCCGCAGCTATAGATTCCGCCTCATCGTATGGCTGTTGTTGCAGCCAGCGCAGTCTCGGGCCTTGGTTATCAACCGAGAACATACCTCCAAATCCTTGGTAAGAAGAACCACTCCCAAAACCATCCGTGATGACCAGGTTTGTGGCATGATACTCTTCTGTGAAATAACCACCGTTAACGACTATTAGCGCCTCAGTTTCCTCACCCCATCCAAGCAAGCTCTGCGGATTACCCGGATGATAACCGACGTCAAAGCGGTGGTGGTCAGGATCGATTCTGAGCAGATACAAGCTTTGTGTCGAGTCGCCATCAAGACTTACCAGGTTGATCACACGTCTCTCCAAGCCTTGTCCTACCACCTCCCACCCTGTGTCAGGGATTATCGACTGGGTAGGAGCAGGAGGTGGAGCCAGCGTTGGAACGTCACCGTTAGTGTCAGCTGTTGACTTTAATTGTTCTGCAGGAATAGGAGCAATCGAATTGGGGGAAGTGCCGGTCGGTCCTTCACCAGGAAGTTCTGGACTGCAACCCACAACGAAGACGAGAAGGGTAGACAGCAGGAGAAACCCTCTCGATGAAACGTGACGGCTCCTGTGAAGCAGATGCCTAAGGAGTACTGTCATTCGCCAATACGATTTGAGTCCTGTGGACTAGCGCCGAAAGTGGATCCAGATCCAGAGAATCTAGAACCTCATCAGGACGGCCGACCTCTCCTGGAGCAAGACTGAGGATCATTGTGATTTCCGACTGCCCATCGTCAGAATGAGAAACGGACAAAGAAAACAGCCGCGGGCGCAGATCGTAGGTTTTTCCCCGTCTCTCTCTAGGTATCGAAGGAAGGCTGAGCAATGCGGCGATACGACTTTGAAGCTCCCTACTCTCCATGTTTTCACCAGGAGTAACCTTATAGGTCGCCTCAACAGTCTGATTCTGAAGAGCGGTCTCGGAAATGTCTACTTCGTTTACGGTGTGAAGATCTAATCCACTGGGAAAGGCTGCAGCTAAGCGAATCTCAACCGCCTGCAGCTCAACCCGTTCACTAAGCCATAAATCGACGATCTCACATTCACTAGTGAAGCCCAGTGGGAGGGCATCGGCTAGCTGCATGCGCGGCCGTTTGTTAAAGCCCTGGGTATAGGCTACCGGTATGCGAGCTCGGTTGATGGCTCTCTCGAGGGTCCTCGCCAGATCTAGATGGCCGATAAAACGTGCGTATCCTGACTTTCCAAATATCAGTCGTATTCGTTGTACGTAATTCGCTTGCATCGATCCAAGTCTATTGCACTGGAGGATGGACGTCAATCAGGCTCAACTGGTGTAAAATTGGGCGGAATGTCTTCACTCAATACTGTTCGAACATCAAGATCGGGGTTTCTTGCACTATATATGATCCTGACAGGCGCACTTCTGATGAGTAGCTGCGAACGACCCGATCCCGAAGTAGCGAAAACAACCATCGTGCCCACCTTAATCCAACTATCACTCTCTCCTTCAGTAACCCCAACCGAAACAACGCAACCAACCGTAACACCGACGGCAACCACAAAACCTCTGGTCACGCCCTCGGGATCCGATCCTGGAACACCGACGCCAGATCCTACCCGTTCAGAGTCACCCGCTAACGACAGCAATTACGCGCTACATGTAGTCAGCGAAGGTGAGACCCTCGGCACACTTGCCGAGCTTTATGAAACTACCATTGCAGACATCTCTACAATAAACGCTATCAATGTCTCCGATTTTCTATCGCTGGGGCAGGAGCTATTGGTTCCAACAAAGGCCGATGCGGTTAGTCCACACTTTAAACTCATCCCAGATAGCGAATTGGTGTACGGACCATCGACCAAGGAATTCGACGTCTCTGATGCCGTCTCATTCTTTGGCGGATATTTGGAAATGTACCGGGAAGAACTCGAGGGTCGCACCATGTCAGGTCCAGAGATAGTCCAGCTCGTAGCCGACCGCTTTAGCATGAATCCACGTCTGCTGATGGCCATTTTGGAGCACCAATCTGGTTGGGTCACACGGCCGGATGCAGAGGATGAAGGCTATCCTATCGGGTATGATCGAGCGGAGTATCAGGGACTGTATAAGCAGCTGTCATGGGCTGCCAATCTGGCCAATTTCGGCTTTTATGGCCGGTCCGAAGGAGGGCTTCGTTCGTTCGAAGTTGGGGGCGAGCTAACCGTTGACTTCGCGAAAGACATCAATGATGGTACGGCGGGAATGCAGCTACTATTAGGCAACTTACCGACGACCAATTACGAAAGCTGGCTGCATGACGTCGGTCCTGATGGATTCTACGCTACATACAACCAGCTATTCGGCAATCCATTTGTCTATACTGTTGATCCCCTTTTGCCCGAGAATTTGGATCATCTCATACTTAGCTTGCCTTGGGAACCGGGCAAGATCTGGTACTACACAAGCGGACCTCATGGGGGCTGGTCTAACGGGTCAGCTTGGGCTGCGCTCGATTTCGCACCCCAGCATGAGCAACTTGGCTGCTACCAGTCGGATGAATGGGTCACGGCGATGTCCGATGGCGTCGTAGTAAGAAGCGACAACGGCGCTGTGGTAGTCGATCTGGATGGCGATGGATACGCCGGGACTGGCTGGGCCTTGACATACATGCATCTGGAATCTCGTGAACGAGTTCCAGCTGGCTTGACCATTAAGGAAGGGGACAGACTAGGGCATCCATCTTGTGAGGGTGGTTTTTCGAACGGCACACATGTGCATATTGCCCGGACTTACAACGGCCGTTGGGTGTCCGCCGATGGTGAACTTCCCTTCGTCATGGATGGCTGGATTTCCCAAGGGCTCGGTCGTGAATACGACGGCCTTCTCATCCGGGATGAGGTCGTAAAAGAGGCTTGTAGCTGCCGGGAAGAGGGCAACGCAATCACCGCTGAATGAAAGGGGACCTGTAGGCTCTTGCCAGGAGAGCAAAGGTTGGATGATTCGCTCAGCATACCATCTCCTCACGAAAATCCGCCCCCTTGATTTTGTTTACTTTCGCCTGAGATTGACAAACCGCTTCAATGGTCAGATGCCACTGAAGCGGTTTGTTTCATTCTGTTTAGTTCGTGATTGCTTGTCGCCACAGGAGCATCAAGCAGTCAACAGTTGAGTCAGGATCGATTCTTTACCAGGTGATACCGTACGGCCACGAACATCACGAAAAGAATGGCAAGGATGCCGGCGAAAACTAGCGTATAGTTGGCCGACATGCTGCCATCGATGTCGCTAAAAGAGACTGATGTCGGTGGCAAAACTGGCGTATCGCCGAAGCTCCAAAAAGCAGTAAATGCAGCGCAGCCATCTATTGTCCGATCCCATTGTAATCCAGCCCCATTATCGACCAGAGTATTATCAATGGTGCTGTTGAATCCGGTCCCCGGGACGTCAGCCGTGCCGATGAGATTCCACACATCGCGATAATATCCCTCGTAATAGGCCGACGGCGGCGTGACCGGTGTAAATATCTCGAACCAATCCTGAGGCTCGTTAAAACCTCCGACGGATCCTGTAGCGGCATCGTAGTATCCATAGCCATCGTCGCTTCCTTGAAGATAGAAATCTGCTGCAAGGAAGGTGGATGCTGCACCCGAGGATGGCACGCGGATCTCCCAGTCGATGCGGAAATATTCATCACCATTAACGTAGATCGTATCTGCAGCCATGGTGGCGCTGGTATCCAGATTCTCAACGTCTGTCTCGACTATCCAGGGATCCGCAATTGCACCACTTCCAAGTACATCGCTCTGGTTAGTATTTAACCATGGTGAGTAGCTATTAGAAGCACTACCTGATGCGTGGTTATCGAAGTCCGGACCAACTGCGAAACCACCAAACCAGAGGAACAGTCCCGCATCGGCCTCATCCGCAGAGGTCGGGAAAACCTGACCAGGACGAGTAGGATCTACCATATCGTGCATCACCTGGTAACTGGCATCCGTGGCAACGTTTATTGTCAGGGGAGAACCAACGATCTAGGTATAACCTTCAGCGTTGCCGCCACTATCGCCTCCGGTTTTTTCGTCGGCAGAGGCTGTTACTACGATCGCTAACATCATAACCAGGATCAACATCGATAGAAATAGACGCCTGGATATGATCCGAACAAGAGTTTTTGAAGACATATTCCCTCCTAGGATTTATTGTAGGGCTATCGCCACGGCGGATCGTTTATCCACCTGTTCAGACATAACCCTTTACCAGCTCCTAATATCTTTATAAGGAATTTACGATCGAATTACCATAGGACCTAGATGCATTCCGCCGATAAGATGAAGATGGAGATGGTAGATTTCTTGGCCCCCGTGATGGTTACAATTAACAATCAGACGGTAGCCGTCGTCGGCAATGCCTTCTTGGCGGGCTATCTTCGCGGCTACCAGGATCATCCGGCCGGCGAGCCTTTCATCCTCGTCGGACAGGTCGTTTAGCGTAGGTATTTCCCTATTAGGAACGATCAAGATATGCACAGGCGCCGCTGGGTGTAAATCCCAAAATGCGGTGACCATATCATCCCGATAGACTGTCTTTGAAGGTAACTCCCCGTTAATGATCTTTGAGAATATTGATGTCATATTATAATCTCGTTACTTGGACAAAGTGGATAACTATTCCCGGCAAGGACTATTGTAACCGATGGATGATACTCTTCGCAGTAAAACTTCGACTATTGATATCTATATCAAGTTGGCTCAGTACCCCATTTTGGCCGAAAAAATCAGGGCGCGTATGCGCGACGAGATCTTCAGAAGGGGTGTCATAAGCAAAGAGGAATTTGAAAAAGAGATTCGCCAGAAAGCGATAGAGTCTCAGAGGCGGGAGGGTGTCTACGACCCCTTCGGCCAGGAACGGGCCGGAGTTTGGCAAGAGCGAAAATCAAGGATTCGCGACTATCAAACTGATTTCTATTTCGGCTTTAATCTGCCGACATCCGTCTTCGAACAATTGATAAGCGAGACTCTCAGCGATCAACCCGGCCCCACTTTGGACTTCGAACTATCTTTCAACCCGGAGCTAGCTCCCTGGGAATTACTATTCAGACAGGGCCAGGTCTATGAGGCATTGCCTCCCCTTGAGCGTGAAAATTTCCGCCATCATCTCGAAGAGATAAAGGCCGTCCTTATCAAAGGCATGATCAGCGATCAGCTTCCATATATAGGTGTTGCCAGGCGTGTTTTCGACATCGCCGACCTTCGCCGCATTCACAGCCGGCGAATAGGTCGGGGAAAGATCGGCGGGAAAGCCGCCGGCATGTTACTGGCCTGGAAGATCCTCCAAAAAAAAGATCCTGAGATTGGGCCGGACATCAGCCACTTGATCAACATACCTGAATCATATTTCATCGGAACCGAGGTGATCTACGAATTTCGCTTGCTGAACAACCTGAATCACTTGATGAACCAGAAGTACAAACCTCTCGATGAAATCCGAGCCCAATACCCCGAGATTATCGAGGCCCACCTCAATGGTGAGTTTCCCGAGAAAATTGTCGAACAACTACGGGACTTACTTGCCTTGATTGGCCAAAGACCATTAATCGTCCGTTCATCAAGCCTGTTGGAAGACAATTTTGGCTTCTCTTTCGCCGGGAAATACGACAGTTATTTTTGTCCGAATCAAGGGAATCTCGATGACAACCTAGAAGAGTTACTTGATGCGATCCGGCGCGTCTATGCCAGCACACTCAGTCCAGATGCCATCCTTTACCGTAACCAAAACCAACTAATAGATTACGACGAACGGATGGCCATTCTGCTGCAACTCGTACAGGGCAACGAGATCGGCCGCTATTATCTGCCAAGCGTCGCCGGCGTAGGCTTTAGCCAGAACACCTTGCGCTGGAGTCCCAAGATTCGCCGCGAAGATGGCTTTTTGCGTATTGTCTGGGGCCTGGGAACCAGGGCGGTTGATCCGGTTAGCAATGACTATTCACGCCTTGTTGCTCTCAGCCACCCACAACTCAGACCTGAAACCACGGCTAAGGCCGTGCGCCACTACTCGCAAAGATATGTCGACGTGATCGACCTGAAAGACAACATCTTTAAGACACTGCCCGTGCGCCCCGTACTCGAGTCTCTTATGGTGGACGGCTACCGAGATCTAAGGTACGTCGTATCAGTTGACGAGGGTGAGTATGTTCGCGATCTGATCACTGCCGGGACCCACACGGATGTAACTAAAATGCTGGTCACTTTCGATTACCTGACCAAGGATCGAAGATTCGTCAAGCTCATGCGAACCGTTTTAACTAGGTTGGAAATCGGATACGAGCGGCCTATTGATTTAGAATTTACAGTCGATTTTGAAGAATCCTACCCGGACACCAAATTCCGTCTGAATGTCCTTCAATGCCGTCCGTTAAGCATGAGGGAAACTGAAGAGTTGGTCAAGATCCCAAGTGATCTGCCCGATGATGATGTCCTCTTCACCTCTTACGAGTTGGTTCCAGACGGTCGAATAGAAGGTGTTGAGTACGTCATCTATGTCGATCCGAAAAAGTATCACCATATACCTGATAAAGAAACGAAGGCGCATATGGGGCAGGCGATTGGTCGCCTCAACAAGATTTTAGAGGGCAAGAACTTTGTCATGATGGGTCCTGGTCGTTGGGGGAGCGCTAATATCGATCTTGGCGTCCGCGTGACCTACGCGGATATGTATAATACAAAGGCACTTATCGAGATGGCTGTCGAGACCGGAGGAACGTCGACGTCGCTATCGTATGGCACCCACTTCTACCAAGATTTGGTAGAGACAGGGATTTATGCCCTACCTTTGCACTTAGAGGATCCTCGGAGCAAGTTCAGTTGGGACTTCTTTGAAACTAGCCGTAATTTGCTGTCAGATTTCTCCCCTAAGGACGCCTTCTTGTCTGAGTATCTCAAGATTGTCGAGATCGAGAGCAATGCCCATGGTCGCAGACTGACGATTGTAATGGATGGCTCCAGAGATGAAACTGTAGGTTACTTAGCTAAGGGCAACTGGCCGAAGAGCGTAGATAAACACGGTACACTATCATCGTTCTAAATCATGAGTGAGCGCAACCAGATCTTGCCGGGTATATTTGTTCTAGTACCGCTCGATCGTTGGTAACGGCACTATTGGATGGTTAAGGAATTGCCGGTTCAATCATACTGTCTTGAACTCCCCCTCCTAACTCTCAGCCATGACTTGAGCCACCAGGGCTCGCTCACCTGCCTCATCCGATATCTCGCCATCGAGACGAGCAGACATGAGCTTATCTAGAAGACTTCCAATCTCCGGTCCCGGAGACATGCCCATCTCGATGAGATCTCTGCCTTTCAAGGTCGTATGAATCGCTCGCCACTTGCGCTGGTACTGTTCGATACTGCCTGCACTGGGAGATTCAAACCCCAATATGATATGGACTACCATTAGAACGCGGGTTCGATAAGGTCGGAGCACATTGTAAACCTGGCTGGGTCTTGCCGCCGTCGTAAGACTTCCCAGTTCATCCAGAAGAATACCGGCTGAAATGATGTCGTCGCCTGTCGACCTGCGCACACGGAGCGCCTTCATAACCTCCTGTTGGACCGTCTTCGATAACGGAAGCAGGAGCAAAGCAAAATATATAAACGCCTTCACATTCATGTCGGATACTTGCGCCCAAAGCGGCTCATCCAATACCTGACCCGCCCGGTAGAAAGCCTCCTCAGTTTGCTTGCGCCAGGTCAGTGCTGGGTGAATCTGAGCTAGAACTCCGAATTCAGCAAGACGTTTGAAGATGGGGACCGGTTCGGCTTCGAGCAGGCACATCTCAAGCTCATTCCGGATCCGATCACCGGTTACCCGGTTTAACATGGGTAGGGCTTCGGCGATCAATTCGCCAGTACGGGTCTCGATTTGAAAATGAAGTCGCTGCTCGAGCCTGACTGCTCGCAAAATCCGAGTAGCGTCGTCAACGAAGCTCAAGCTGTGCAGCACACGGACTTGCCCAAGTTCCAAGTCACGGCGTCCGCCGTAGAAATCAAGTAATTCACCGAGATGCAAGCCATCTAGACGAATAGCTAACGTGTTGATAGTGAAATCTCTCCTGTGTAGGTCAAGTTTGATCGACCCTCTCTCTACTTCGGGAAGCGCCGAAGGCATCTCATAAAATTCAGTCCTTGCCGTGACAAAGTCGATCGCTCTAGGAAGGTTGTCAGATAAGGTGCTTGAAGAAATATTACGCCAGATTTCTGGAGAGAGTAACCACTTTGCCGTCCCGAACTGGGCATGGCTCCTAATACCTCCGCCATATAAGTTAAAAAGCCTTCTAACAAGAGCAATGGCATCTCCCTCGACAACCATGTCGATATCCGTCGCTGCTTTATCCAATAGAAGATCCCGTACCAGGCCGCCAACGAAATAGAGGGGCATTCCCATTTCATGGGCTACTTCTGACACGACCTGAACCATGTCCCACATGGCATCAGGTAAGGAATCGGACATGAGGTCTCGTAGGTTTGGCTCTTGATCCTGTTCGCCCCTATCTGAAAGAAGATTTATCAGATCTGTGCGGGTCACGATGCCGATAAGTTCGTTTGGCTTTCCCTCACCCTCATCAGGGATAACTGGGATCTGGCCCCAGCCTTCCTGGATCATCAATCGCTGAACTATTTCGACAGAATCCGAAGGCCTTACGGTCACATGTCCCGCCTTCATTACTTGCCGTATCTCAAAATCCTCGAGTTGATGGCTGACAGCCCGGTCGACTATCCTTCGCGTTACCAAGCCCACGAGATCTCCAGATAAAGGATCGACAACAGGATAGCCCTCATGTCCGAATTTGCGCATGAGCTCGTCTGCTTCCGCCACCGCCGCGGTCTCGGGCAGGGTCTGAACACCATACGACATTATTTGGGCGACCTTTGCCATAGGTCGGACTGCATCAGGAAGAAGATTGAGAACTTGATCGCGCACAGCGGTCAGGCTCTTATCCATTATCGTCGCCGCGGCGGCGCGGCTGTGCCCACCACCGCCAAGAGCCCGTGCGATTTCCGATACATCGAAGTGATTTGTGCTGCTTCGGGCAACCAATTGGATGTGATTGTATTTGAGTTGGACGAGTATAAGCAGGCCATCAGGCGTCATCGCATCTCGGAACCGGTGTGCGACGGCCGAAATTTCATCCTCAAATCCATCAGGGGCTGTGGCAGTAGCTATAGCTATTGTCTGGCCTTCAATAGTAATCCACTCGGCCGACTCCTGGAGTTTTTCGTAAAGTTGCTGTTGCTCGTCGGAAAGTGGAATGTTCAAAAAGCGTCTCAAAACTGAGAGTTGTGCCCCTTGTTCCATCAGCCACGCGGCCGCTATAACATCGCGAGTCGTTGTCGTATCGTAGACGAGGGATCCCGTGTCTTCATGGATGCCCAGAAGCAGCAACGTCGCTTCATTGACAGTAAGATTGAGACCCGCATCTTGTAGCATTTCTACGGCGAGGGTCGTCGTCGCCCCGACAGTTTCAACATGGTAGATCCATGAATTGTCGAGCTCGTCCCCCATCTCATGATGGTCAATAACCTGTACTTGGACCCTGTCTGGACGAACGCCTCGAACACTTGGCAAGGTTACGGTATCCACAAGAAGAATGCGGTTAACTCGCTGTCGTCTCCAATCATAGGGCCGGAAGAAATGAAACGCATCCCAGTAAAGATTGAGATACTGGAGCACATTCCGGTTCACTCGCCACGAAAGCAGGGGGATGCCTTCTGGATAGAGCTTGTGGGCCGCCAGCTGGGAAGCGACGGCGTCGAAATCGGCGTTTTCGTGGGTCAGGATTAACATCATCTCATTCATGCCATTATACAATGGCTCCGCTGGGGGAGAAAAAGGAACTGATGGAGATCCATTCAGAGATTCTCGCGCAGCGTGGAGCGATTCGCAACTTAATCAGGCCGATAAACGTATAATAATTGGTGAAAAGAATTGGAGAGTGCTAATTAAATGCATCCCTTGCTCGAGGCGCTAGTCTTTGGCCTCACCGTTGCAGCGATGTTTGTCGGTCTTTTTGGTATTATCTTGCCGATCATACCCGGCATTATATTGATCTATCTATCCGCCTTAGGGTTTGCGGTTCTCGAGGGCTTTATCGCTGTGGATTGGCTCAGCTTTACCGCCATTACGTTGATCGCTCTTGTCGCTGTGACGGCTGATCTCTGGATGCCTCTTCTTGGAGCAAAGCAGGGTGGCGCCTCAAAGCGGGCGATGTTGTTCGGACTTGTCGGTGGTGTTCTCGGCTTCGTAATATTGACGCCAATGTTTCCCTTTGTCGGCAGCATATTCGGCGGCATTCTTGGATATGCGATAGGTACTTTACTCGGCCAATATCATAAGTATCGTGATTGGGACATAGCCTTAAGAGCAAGTATCGGCAGTATAGCTGGCTGGGGTGTATCGATGGTGGTCCAGATGATCGGTGGCATACTAATTGTTTCCATATTTATCTGGCAGGTTCTTTCTTATTAGCTAATTATGAGTATCGAAGATCTTCGCCTAATCGGACTCCTGATCCTGGGAGTGATAGTCACCGCATCCATAGCTGGTGGGCTGCTCGTGATCATCGGCATCCACAAGGTTCGCGGTATAGATATCCCTCAGGACGCTTCTTTCTCGGAAACGCTGCTCGCTACTCCCCTTGCCATCGTCGTCGCCATCGATCTTCTGGATCTGGCCCTAGATGTACTGGCTGCGCCATTGAGCTGGGCAGTATTGGATTGGCTGGGACTAAAGGCTCTGAGAGGTGTCGCGGCCGTCGAAGCCCTGATTCCCGGAACCCAGCTAGTTCCAACCCTTACCCTGTGCTGGCTAGGGGTTCGGATTCTAGGACATCGTCAACGAGGACTTGGTCAGAGCATGATTGGATTGGAAAGTATTTCAACCAAAAGCTGAACCGTGTTCTCGACATCGTTGGCGTCCACTATCTCGCTCTGGGTGTGAACGTATCGGCACGGAATTGAGATGCACCCAGCAGCGCATCCGGCGCCTGCGATTTGGATTGACCGTGCGTCTGTCGATCCTCTCTCCAGGACTTCCATTTGGTACGGTATATTTTTTTCCTCTGCGCGCGATCGCATTTGGCGAACGAGTCCAGCGTGAGAGATCATGCCTGAATCCTTCACCTTGATTGCGGGTCCTGCTCCCAAGTCGACGGCCATAGTCTGTGCTTCAGGCGTATCACCCGTTAAAGTAACATCCAGGGCGATCCCAACATCGACTTTCAAAGCATTAGCCGCCGTCTGCGCGCCGCGCGTGCCGACTTCCTCCTGGACACTAAATACGAAGAAAATATCGTGCGGTATCGTTCCCATTTCGCT
This sequence comes from Promineifilaceae bacterium (SeqCode), assembly GCA_049650305.1. Lineage (GTDB taxonomy): Bacteria > Chloroflexota > Anaerolineae > Promineifilales > Promineifilaceae > UBA11865. The sequence goes on along the minus strand of JBARZW010000115.1, from coordinate 32,618 downwards.
AATCCTTCGCAGGCTTTCGACACCAATCGCACAACCGATTCGATCATCCATACTCTTCGAAACATAACGTCCGCCGATATCGGCAAATGGTCGGATGAAACTTGCCGCCCATCCCACTCCAACCGGACACAGCTCCCTACTGGTTGCGCCCACGTCGATATAGTGCTTGTCTTGGCCATGCAACCCATTCCAGGAGTCCAACTTCTCGCAATAGATGACGCCGATAGTCCCGTCAGAAAATTGGACCCGTGAACCCATCAAGGCCTGTGGACGAACACCGCCAATGTTCGTGAACCGAAGAAAGCCCTTCTCTGTGATGTGGGTTGTCATGATCCCGATTTCATCCATGTGAGCCGCGACCATGACCGAAAGACCGCTCCCATCTCCTTTCTTCAGAGCGATTAAGTTCCCCATAGAATCGACCGAGATCTCGTCAGCAAATGCTGCTATCTCGTCTTGAATAATCCTTCTGATGTTGTCTTCAAAGCCTGATGGGCCATAGGATTCGACCAAGTTCTTAATGAGTTCATCCATGGAATTCCCTTTATATCGTACGTGCGATCGAGTCCCTAGTCAGGGAGCGTAAGGTTGTATCGACTAATTTCACTACATTCTCGTAGTCACCTAAGTTGATCATCGATACCGGACCGTGTATATAACGGGCGGGGGTAGCGATGGTGGCTGCAGGAATGCCGGCTCCAGCTCTCTGAATTGCAGCAGTATTAGTACCTCCGCCGCCTGGCTGTCTAATCTGGAAGTTAATATTGTTCGTATACGCGACATTTGTGATAAAGGAGACCAAATGTGGATCTTGAATGGTGCCTGCGTCCATAACATAGAGGGCAGGACCCTTTCCGAGAGCGACATTAGGACTTACTTCGCGCTTGTTTGGCAAGTCATAAGCAGGTGTGCATTCCAGCACAATAGCGACATCAGGCTTCACACCGTACGCAGCGACGCGTGCACCGCGCAATCCTACTTCCTCTTGAACTGTGAAGACAGCGACAAGGTCAAAGGCGAATCTATCTCGCTGCAAGAGGCTTATTAAGGCTGCACAACCCGCCCGGTCATCAAAAGCCTTGCCTATCGCAACCTGCCCGAGTTCTTCATAGTCGCTTATGAACGTCGCAGGTTCGCCGATCTTTACTTTTTTCGAGGCTTCATCCTTCGATCGGGCTCCGATATCGATTCGCAGACTCTCGGATCTTACCTGGGCATCGATCTGGCTTCGTCTCAACAAATGGACAGGTTTCGACCCAATAACACCGGTCAAGTTCCCTGATCCTACTTTCACAACTTTCCCAATTAGTGCCCTTGAATGCAGCCCACCGACCGTCGCGAACTTGTAGGTTCCATTGCTGTCAACGCCGGTTACCAACAATCCTACTTCATCCATGTGGGCATCGACCAAAACCCGCAAGTCTGACTCACCGGTACCACGTCTAATGGCGATCAGGTTCCCAATTGCATCGACATGCCATTCATCCACATGATCAGCTATCAGATCTCGTATAAGTAAGCGCACATCTGTCTCAAATCCAGAGACCCCGGATACTTCTGTAAGTTGCTTCAGTAATTCATTCATAATTTTGCCGATTCACCGCCAACCGATTTACAACCTCATTTGGTCGAATCGATAGTCATTTTCCCATTAAACTGTCTTCGATGGTTGTAAGGAAGGAATCGTCTAGGTCCACGATAAACTCTACAATAAGACGAGAGGCGCGTTTGATGTCGACTAGGGACACGGTTTCAGTCGACATATGCATATATCGAATTGGGATCGAGACGAGCCCAGTTGGGATACCATGGCGTGCAATTTGCAACCCGGACGCGTCGGTGCCACTCATGCGAGCATGGGGCTCGACGTGCGATTCTATCTCAATTCTGTCTGCAGCGTCCCGCAGAGCTTTAAATATCCCAGGGTGCACGTTGGGACCAATTCCGATCGTCGGACCGCCACCCAATTTATATATCGTCTCTTCCGTCACTCCTGGACCCTTAGCAAAAGTTACATCCAGAGCGATAGCCACATCAGGCTCAAGATCGTAGGCGCTGGCATGTGCACCCAGTAGAGCCGTCTCCTCTTGAGCCGTCGCAACCGCTATCACATCCCATGTGTGGCTGCGCTTTCCAAGCATCTCGAGACATTTCGTTACGACTACGATAGATACCCTGTTGTCCAACGCTTTTCCGGTGGCGCGTTTGTTCAGCAACTTGCGTAGCGGACGCCGAAAACTAATAAAATCACCAATGGAAACGGCTGCTTTGATCTCTTCCAAGGGCAAGCCAAGATCGACAACTAGATCGGAGTAGCCGATCGATTTGTCTCGCCTTTCGCTGGGTAGCATTCGCTCGGGTAAAGAACCCAAAACACCAGTTAGGTCACGGCGACCGTTCATTGAGCCGTGTACGACAACCCTTTGTCCGTATAGTTGGCGTTTGTCAATTCCTCCCACGCTGGTCACTCGAAGAAACCCGCTTCCGGTATCTGGATAGGATTCCATCTTAGTGACCATTAGGCCGATCTCGTCCATATGGGCTGCTAGCATAATCTTCGGCCTTGGCTCCGATCCGGCGCCTATTTTCAAAGCAACCAAACTTCCGACCCGATCGACAGTTATTTCGTCGGCGAAGGGTTGCCATGTTTTTTCTACAAGATCGCTGATCCTTGTTTCGAAACCAGACGGACCAGGCATTTCGGTAAGTTCTTTTAACAGGTCATAGGTATTCATAGATCAAGTTGGTTCCCTTCAATCTTGCTCGCCTGGTAGGTTGGCCACAGACTCGACCGTTGGCGAAGCAGTTGGCGTACTTATGGGTATTGGCGTAAGGGTAGCCTCTGATGTTGGCGTAGCCCCTTCTGTCGGCGTTTCCGTAGGCACCTCCGTCGGTGTTGGCGTGACAGTAGAAGTAGCGGATGGCGTGACTGTTGAAGTCGGTGGCTCCGTAGGAGTCACGCTAGCCGTTGCGATCGCCGTTTCTGTCGGCGTTGCTGTACCGGTCGCGGTTCCAGTCTCTGTTGGGGTCGGAGATCCGGTCGGTGTCGACGTTGGCGTGGCGGTTGGGGTGCTCGATGGAGTCAATGTCGGAAACGGGGTGTTGGTTATGAATTGACCAGGAGTTGAAGCCAATGTCGCTGTTGCAGGCCTTGACGTACTGGTAGCTGATGGCGTTTTTGAAGAACCGAGTGTCCTTGTCATCCTGACGGCGTCAATCGTCCCTAATGGCGTATTAGATGCTATTGGAGGTGGCAAGGTTGGCGCGCCGTCTCGATCAAGGTTGTAGGCAAATAAGCCAAGGCAATAACAGGGTATGGTCAGCAGAATGATACCAATGAGAATAGCATAAGTTAGGCGCCGGGAATCCATATAATGGCGTGCTCTATATAATTCACACCGGCCTGCTCACCGACTGTACCAGAAACATGTCTCTGTTGTGAAAGCTGGTCCGTGTCACTAACCGTACGAATGAAATTGCGAAGTTATCCCTGGCATACTTCTGATTGGGTCCTAGATTGCCTGGAAACAGGAGTGATAATAGTTGACAACTTGTCAATGCGCAACCAGGAAAGAGCGATCTAAGCCGGTAGTATTTTTCAGGAGTAGGAAAGTGTAAGCTACTCGCGACCTAACCCAGTGGTATTTACAGCCGAAGGGCTTTTGGCGCGTTGATAATCTGGTAGCGCGTTTGAAAAGTCATTTTGGGCCGGGATCTGTTCACCAGTATCCAGAATGTTGAGGATCGATAACTATGCTGATTGCAGAGCTTCCAACGCATCTTGGAGTTCTTGGGGAAGGGGAGCCTGGACAGTCAGGTCAGTGCCGTCTGACGGATGTCTAATCGATAGCTCCGCCGCATGTAGAAAATGTCTATCTGCAAGAATTCGTTGCTTTCGGCGACCATATACTTTGTCGCCAACGATTGGATAAGTAGCATAATCGAGGTGAACACGTATCTGGTGGGTGCGACCTGTTACCGGTCTGCACGAAACCAGTGTGTATTCTCCCTTCTCTGCATCACGATAGCGCTCTATCACCAAAACGTAAGTTACCGCCTCTCGCGATCGAGCCGAACTCCCCGCTGGAATGACAGCCATCTTTTTACGGCCGCGCGGATCCCGGCCAATTGGTGCGTCGATCATCATTTCGCTAGGTGAAATCCATCCTTCAACGAGGGCGAGGTATATCTTCTTAACCTCACGCTGCCTGAATTGCTCCTGCAGAAGCTGCAGTGAGCGATCGTTTTTTGCTACTACCACCAAGCCAGACGTTTCTTTATCAAGTCTGTGCACGATACCTGGGCGTCTTTCACCACCGATACCGGCGATATCCGGACAATGAGCCAAGAGAGCGTTCACCATGGTCCCGCTTTCATGACCCAACGAAGGGTGGACGACCATGCCAGCAGGCTTGTTTACGATCACGATATCCCTATCTTCATAGCGGATATCCAGTGGTATAGGCTGAGGGACTATCTTGGTCTCAACAACCTCGGGGATGATTACCTCAATGCGCTCTCCACCCTTCAGGCGCTGACTAGCTTTGGCCATCTTTCCGTCGACGGTGACCATGCCATCACTTATCAACCGCTGGCATTGAGAACGTGACAGCTCAGTTAATTCGTTAGCCAGTACCTTGTCTAGTCGCTCCCCAGAAGATGTTAGGTTCAGAATTCGGTGCTGACCCTCAGATTCGTTCCGCTCACTCATTCCAAATCACAGGCGAATCTTCAGTGGCTTCACTCTGTTGCGATTCCGGCGTGTCAATGGAAGAGATTTCTTCCTCGGATACTGATTCCTCTTCTTTCCCAAATATCATCAAATATCCTAGCAAAATAACCCCGAGAACGATCGATATATCGGCAATATTTGAGACAGGCCATGGACCAAAATCAAGAAAATCAGTAACGTGGCCTATCCGCACCCGGCTAATGAAATTACCCAGGGCTCCGCCTAATTGTAAGCCTAAGGCGACCCGAAAAAGTGAGTGATTCGCGGGAAGTTTCTGGTTATAGACTATGATGACTAGAGCGACGACCACGGCTACGACCATGATCACTTTGCTGCCCGTCGGGAATATGCCAAAGGCAGCGCCGGTATTACCTACATAGGTGATCTTGAAGAATGCCGCGATCGATTCGATCGGTATATAGCTCTCGTTAATGGCCAATTTACTCTCGATTACCAACTTCGTAACCAGGTCGACAAGAAGGATGGTGAAAGCGATTAAATAGGTCAGACTTCTTTCAAAACGGGACGCTTTTTCTTGCTCAAAAGGAGCGTCAAATGGTTCTGTCTCTACGAACTTTTCTTCTTCACTCATTGGGAAATTGTACCAGGGGAATATTGTTTGAACCAACGTCCGCAGGTGGTAGAGATGAGCTGGACCGGATAGGCACATCGAAGAATGACTTTGTATCGCTCCCACAGAAAGACGGGATGTTGTCTGCAATGGCCATGGGAATCATCGCCTTACAGCAGCAGTTTATTCAAAACGACGACCATCACCTCACTATCTTCTAGCTCCACCTTCTCGATCGTCGTCGCCAGACCCACCTCCAGAAAACGACCTTCCGCTTCTGCCCAAATCTGGGCCAGCCATCCGTCCTCGGCCGGCTCTACCCGTTGACCTGTTATTGCGAATAGCCATCCAATGAACCTCCGAAGCAGACCTCCATCCTTGAGACGAGCCTCAGGCACAATTACGATGCGCCCTCCAGGCAGAAGGATCCGATTCAACTCGCGAATTGCGCTCGAATTGACGATAAACTCCGCCGGAAAAGTACTAAGGACTGAATCAATGGATTCATCTGCATATGGAAGTGCTCTCACGTCCCCACGTACCAACGGCACACTCATCTTTGACCTTAATAGATTTCTGCGAGCTTGACGTCCCATGTGTGCTGACAAATCCAGGCCGAAAACATCGTATCCTCTACATCTTAGTTCTATCAGCAGGTGCCCGGGTCCGTGAGCGACCTCGAGGATCCGTCTTCCCGTAAGATATGGAATGGCTGTTAGCTGCCACTCCCGCCAATGCCCCAGAGATACAAGCCAACTGACTAAATCATATGTCCAGGCCATTTCGTTGTATAGTAGACGAAAGCCGAAGCGAAGCAGCCGGTACCAGGACCGCCCCAGGAAGCCGGCATCTTGAAGGTTTCTCTGAACACTATCGCGGTTGTTTCGGTCGACGCCTGTCATAGTAAAGATGAGAAATTATTGAACGCCTTGCCCCTGCGGTAATCTTCATGTGAGGGGATTCATGATAGTATACTAAAATCGATCTAGGTCGAGAATTGTATCCTCTAAAGCTGGCGACTATTATCAGGAGACTTTCTTTATGTCAATTAAGAAAATCGCAATTACGACCGGCGGCGGCGACGCACCGGGCTTAAACGCGGTTATCAGAGCGATAGTCATCGCGGCTCTGAACCGCGGCTGGGAGTGCGTTGGCATACGCGACGGCTACAATGGGATTTTACAACCTGAACAATATCCTCGTGGAGGGATTGTCCCACTTGGTCGGGAATCGGTAAGAGGAATAACCCATCTCGGCGGTACCATTATCGGAACAACCAATCGAGGTAATCCATTTCGCTATCCGATCCCTGGTGAAGATGGCGAACTCGTCGAGAAGGACCGATCGGATGATCTAGTTGCGGCAATAAAATCCCAACAGATCGACGCGATCATTGCCATCGGTGGTGATGGTTCCATGGCGATCGCCCTCGGACTATGCCGGAAGGGGCTGCGGATCGTCGGCGTACCTAAAACGATAGATAACGATCTGAGCGGCACCGTTCAAACTTTTGGTTTCAATACAGCTGTTTCTTTCGCTACTGCCTGCCTGGATCGACTCCATTCCACGGCCGAGGCGCATCGACGTGTCATGGTTGTAGAAGTGATGGGCCGCTATGCCGGCTGGATCGCCCTGCATGCTGGAATAGCAGGTACGGCCGACGCGATTTTGATCCCAGAGATACCCTATGACATTCATAGGGTCGCCGCAAAAATAAAGGAGCGCACCGAGTCCGGTCGCTCTTTTTCTATTGTCGTAGTTGCCGAAGGCGCGCACCCGGCAGGTGGTATGCGTCTTTCGACGAGTGGGGCTATCGGCGCCGCGGAGAGGTTGGGTGGAATTGGTCACCGGGTCGCTGCTGAGCTCAATGAGCTTACCGGCCAAGAATCTCGAGCCGTTGTGCTTGGTCACTTATTGCGAGGCGGTTCGCCAACATCCTTCGATAGATTGATCTCATTACGATTTGGTGCGGCGGCCGTGCGGGCGCTGGATGAGGGCCAGACGGAATGCATGGTCGCCCTAGATCCCCCTGTTGTTCGCTACGTTCCGCTAGAAGAAGCCACTAGCCGTATGAAGAGTGTCCCACTAGACGCAGATACGGTACTCACAGCCCGTGATCTTGGCGTTTCATTCGGCGACTGAGTGCAGATCTACTATCCAAGGTCAGCAAAAAGCGATGATGACACTTCTAGCTTCTAACTTCTGCGTGTACTTCCATTCCGTCAACACCTCCCTGATCGGCTAATATCTGAAGACGCTACCACCGATAAATTCTCGAAGCACCGATTCATGCGGAACCGCCGAATCATCTTCAACTGGTGTAACTTCCTCGAGCAACTGCAGAACACGAGCGGCTCTCATATACGCATCTTGTCGCAGCGGGTCATCCCTGTAATCTTCTTCCCATTTCTCGAACGAATCAAGTAACTTGGGTCGATAGAGACACAATTCATAGGGCATGCCGCTATTTATGATGAAATCTGTCGTGCTGATAAAGGGAACGATGTTTCGCAGTTCGCTTGCTCGAACATAATGCCAGTGTTCAAGAGTCTGTCGCGGATTGTATGCCCGGTGCGAAGCATCTCGCAGCATACGGCGGATAAGCCGCAGATCGGTCCATCTGACATATCCGCTGCTCCCTTTCATTTGAAGCAGTGGTTCTAGATACAGCTTGAACTTTGATTCGTCCGGCATGCCATCACTCATAGCCGGATAAAGACCGTGGAGACTATCGATCAAAAGTATCTCGTCCTCATGCAATCGCATCGGAGTTTGATCTAGGAAACGACGACTCGTCTTAAAATCATAGTACGGAATCTTGACTTCCTCCCCGGCGACTAATCGCCGAAGGTGTTCATTGACCAGCGATAAGTCAAGGCTTTGAGGTGTCTCAAAATCATAATCTCCGAATTCATCCTTTGGATGCACTTCCAGGTCGAAGAAGTAATTATCAACGTTCAGGGTTAAGAACTTCAGTCCCCCGCGGCTGAGTATTTTTTCAAGCCTTTTCGTCGTTGTTGTTTTTCCTGATGAGGATGGACCGCAAATGATAACCAGCTTCAGCTCCCGCCCCCGCTGGATTATCTCGTCTGCTGCCACAGCCAGATCATCTTCATAAGCCGATTCAGATTCATGGACAATGTGGGAAAACTCGCCTCGCCGCACACGTTCGTTAAGCGCCTCTACCGTATGCAGGTCACGGCTCACTGCCCAATCAAGCGTGTGCCAGATCTTCGCCCAAGGTATGTTCTCTGATGGGTGTGAGGTCTTCCCGATCGCCAACTGCCGGCGACGATTACGGTCGTTCCGGTAGAGAATGTACTCCTTTGCGACTTTTGCATGGCCGTTTTCAATCAGAACTTTCTCTACTATGTCCTGAATCTCCTCAATATGTGGCATTTGACCAGGGAGTGTGCTCTGCTCCAGGTAAGCCACAACTTGATCGGCCAGCTGTTCTGCCCGTTTCCTATCCCGCCCACCTACAGTTACCGCGGCCCGGTAAATGGCGTTGGCGATCCGCTCCGGGTTGAAGGGAACGATAGCACCACTTCGTTTGATTACGTGTGTGATTTGACTGTCCATGAGATCCACCTATCCACATCGAATGGGCCTGCAAAGGTATAGATAAGAATGAAATGCTATTCGGCACTCGAACTCTTAAAGAAAAGTGATACTGCTAGATATCACTTTTGGATTAGCCTCGGAGGCATCAATTCGAACTGAAGATTATATCCGTCTGAGCCCACTGCATTGTATAAAGATCGTAGTACCGCCCCTTTTTCACCAATAACTCATCGTGTGTTCCACTTTCAACGATCCGGCCGTTATCCAGGACAACAATCTTATCAGAGTTTACGATGGTGCTCAGGCGATGGGCGATTATAAAACTGGTGCGCCCTTCCATAAGGCGATCGATAGCGTGTTGAATCTGTTTCTCAGTTGTTGTATCTACGCTACTAGTCGCCTCGTCGAGGATGAGGATACGCGGATTCGCAAGGAGGGCTCGCGCAAAGGAGATGATCTGCCGCTGACCAACACTGAGGTTCACACCACCTTCTCCCACCTCGGTCTCATACTGATTAGGAAATATGCTAATAAATTCATGCGCGCCAACTGCTTTGGCTGCATCGATAACTTCCTCCTTGGAAGCGTCAAGGCGACCATATCGAATATTGTCAGCAATCGTGCCGCCGAAAAGAAATGTGTCCTGCAGCACGATGCCTAATTGAGATCGTAGGCTGGCTTTCTTCACCGTTCGAATATCATTGTCATCTATGGAGATTACGCCTTCACTGACATCGAAAAATCTCGCTAGAAGCCGGATGATTGTGCTCTTTCCCGCCCCAGTTTCGCCTACAAGAGCGATTCGTTCACCCGGCGCCACAGCTAGGTTGATGTCGAACAATACCGGTTCACCTTCTTTATAGCTGAAGCTAACATGGTTGAAATTCACGTGTCCTTCTATCAAAGGCAAAAGCGTAGCCCCGGGCATATCGGTCAAATCCGGTTCCGTGTCCAGGAGCTTGAAAATTCGCTCGCTAGAAGCCATCGTCGATTGGAATGTATTGTAGCGCTGAGCGAGCTCACGTATCGGGTCGAAGAAGCGTTCGACATACAGGACAAATACCACCAGTATCCCTGCTGTTATGGATTCTTCCAGCACCAACCAACCACCAATCGCGACCACCAAAGCCGTGGCAATAGATCCGATAAAGTCAACGCCAGGAAAAAACAATGCTGACAAACGTGTAGCTTCAATATTGGCATCAAAAAAGGAGTGATTAAGGTCATCGAAGTGGCCGAAGTTTGTACTCTCTCGCGTAAAACTCTTAGTCACCCTGATTCCGGAAATAGACTCATTCAGATAGCCGTTGATAAGTGACAGTCGTTGGCGGGAAGCCCGATAAGCATGCCGAACGCGTACTCGCCAATAGTTAGTAAGGATGGCCATAAGCGGCAGTACGGAAAAAGTTATGAGAGCCAGTTTCCAATTCAGGACCATCATGGCAACGATAATCCCAATTAATATGAAGCCGGATCGAAACACGCCTGTAATCGACCAGGTAACAAAATCCTGAAGAACTCCCACATCGCTAATTAGGCGGCTCATTAGGCGTCCAACGCTGTAATTATTGTAGAAAGTGAGTGAAAGATCGTGCAGGTGCCGGAACAGATCCCCTCTTACATCGGCGACGATGGAGGTTCCAACGAAGGCCATGATCGATATACGACTGCGATTTGTAACCCATTCTCCAACGGCAGCGAAGAGAAACAATATCGTCCAATATCGCAGCTGGTCCATATCGTCAGCTCGGATGCCATCGTCTATTGCTTTGCCAATAATCAAGGGCCCGGAGACGCTCAACAGAGAAGAGATCACCATCAACACAATGGCCGTGGTAAGTTTTCCCAGATACGGCCTACTAAATTCCATGAGGCGGCGGGCTAGTTCCGAATCGTAGGCCTTGCCGAGCGAATCGTCATCCTCGTCCGGTAGGAGATCTCTGATTCGTTCTTCACGAGCCAATCGTTCCTGCTGCTCGAAGTCGATATAGGGATTGAGTCCCCGTCGCCGGCTCTGACTCTTCTTGTTATCCTGGGCTTCGCCGCAATCAGCCATTGAACAATTCTCTACCTATTCCATCCTTCAAAAAACGGTGTAATCCTTAAGGAACGGATCCCCATGCAAAATGGGTCGGGAAATGGTCGTTCCTACCCATTCCTTTCATCATGCTATCCGGTCTCCTGCATAGCAGAAAATTCTTCCTGATCCTTTAGCTGAAGATCGTAGATCTCACGGTAAAGCCCGCCTCGATCCACTAGTTCCTCGTGTGTTCCTCGCTGAATTACCCGACCGTGATCAACCACCAAGATGCAGTCAGCTTTCTTCAGCGTGAGCAGTCGTTGGGCGATGACAAATGTGGTTCTTCCTTGCATCAACACCATTAATGCTTGTTGAATCAGGTGTTCAGTCTCGGTGTCAACGCTACTAGTAGAATCATCAAGTATCAAAATTCGGGGATCTGTCAACAAGGCCCGTGCGATTGCGATACGCTGTTTCTGTCCCCCGCTTAAGGTAACACCACGTTCGCCGACGATAGTGTCATATCCCTCGGGAAACCTTTCAATAAAGTCATGCGCCCTTGCCGCCTTCGCGGCATCAACGATCTCTTCTCTCGCGGAATCAGGACTTCCGTAGGCTATGTTGTCGGCTATTTTCGAACTGAAGAGAAACGAATCTTGCATCACGATGCCAACATTGCGACGCAATTCAGACAGACTCCAATCGCGGATGTCGAGCCCGTCAATCAGGATCTGACCTTCTGTGGCATCGTAGAAACGCGGGATCAGGTTGGTAATGGTGGATTTTCCCGCGCCGGTCGGCCCCATCAAGGCGAACGTCTGTCCCGGCCTCACTCTGAAAGAAACCTCGCTCAATATCGATCGCTCCGCCTGATAGGCAAAACCGACGTCCTTGAAGACAACCTCTCCCAAAACCATTTCCAAGATCTTTGCGTCCGGTTTCTCAACAACCTCGTTTGGCGTATCGATTATCTCGAATACGCGACCAGCACTGGCGCCAGCCGTGGCCGCCAGGTTTACGAGAAAACCAAGACGTTGCACAGGCCCGTTTAGCATGAGGACATAGGTGATCATTGCGAATAGCGTGCCCGCTGTAATAATCTCCTCCATCGTCATCGGTCCGCCGAACCAAAGAAGCAAGAATATGCTCAGTGATAGCGTGAAGGTGAAGAAGGGCCAGTTATTCGCCCACATCTTAATCACCGTGTATCTACGTTGAAACCAGGCCCTATTGTCTTTGTCGAACTTCTCGAGTTCATGTGGCTCGCGGGCAAAGGCCTTTATGACCCGTATACCAGTTAGACTTTCCTGCATTGTCGTGGATAACACGGCAAGTTGCTCTTGGATTCTCTTGAATTTTGGCCGTATATTGTTCCCGAATCGTATGGTCGCGGCGAGCAATACCGGCAGTGGGAGCAGAGCGATTGCAGCGAGGCGCGTTTCCAACAGAAACATAGCCACTGTTACGCCAATTATGAGCATGATGGTAGCAACTAGGTCCATCAGTCCGATGCCTATAAATCTCTCGGTCTCAGAGATGTCACTCGTCGCCCGGCTCATCAAATCCCCAGTCTGTGAGCGGTTGTGGAAGGCAAAAGAGAGTCGTTGAACTCTATCGTAGTATCGATTTCGAAAGTCGTAGGCGAAACGGTGCGTCAACCACTCCCCATAATAACGCTGAGCGAAGCCGGCAACGCCTCGAATTAAACCAATTCCCAGTATCAGAGCACTGGCTCTCAGGAGGGCGGAGATCTCTTGGTTCACGAGACCCACATCAACGGCTGTTCTAAGGACCTGGGGGACGATCAGATTTACGAGCGTAGCAAGTAGCATGGCGGAATACCCCACCGCTACCTGCTTCCAGTACGGCTTCAGGTAACCAAGCAAACGACGATACACCTCTAGCCTACGGTTTACTGGATGTTCCATCATTTATACTGCTAGGCACTTGACCAATTGTCTCAAGTCGGCGTCAACTTGGCGAGCGATTACTGTATCAGACACCCTTTTCAGTGGCAACCGGTTTGAAGATCAGCTTGAATTGCGAGTACCGGATTCAGAGTCGCTCGTTGGCGTCGCGCTTTAAGTCGTGTCGCAATCTGCGGCTCAGACGGTAAGCTTTTGTTCCGATAACTCCGTTTCGGGTAAACTCAGTCGAGATTATGTGGCAGTTGATGCCATCTTGATTCATTCGACGAAGGAGCAAAGGTTATGGAATATCGGAGACTCGGCAATTCTGGCCTGCAGGTGAGTGCGTTGTCGTTTGGCTCATGGGTAACCTTCGGAAAACATGTTGACGAGAATGTTTCTGAGGCCTGTATGGTCGCAGCCTATGAGTCAGGCGTTAATTTCTTCGATAACGCCGAGGTATACGCAGCCGGCCAATCAGAGTTGATTATGGGGAGACTCCTCAAGAAGATCGGATGGACTCGCGACAGCTATATAGTCTCAAGCAAGGTCTTCTGGGGTTCAAAGCGTGATCCATTACCCACGCAACACGGGTTGAACCGGAAGCATGTGACCGAGGCTTGTCACCAGGCGTTGGAAAGACTCCAACTTGAATATCTTGATCTGTACTTCTGCCATAGACCCGATCGAAACACACCAATCGAAGAGACGGTGAGGGCAATGCATGATCTTATTCAACAGGGTAAGGTTTTCTACTGGGGCACCTCAGAATGGTCGGCTCAGCAGATCATGGAAGCTTATAGCGTCGCTCGCCAATTCAGCCTGACACCACCAACGATGGAACAACCTCAATACCACATGTTCCAAAGGGACCGCGTCGAAGTTGAATATGCTCGGCTATATGATGAGATTGGTTTGGGGACGACCATATGGTCTCCGCTTGCCTCAGGTCTGTTATCCGGAAAATACAGCGATGGAATCCCAGCAGACTCGCGGGCCAATCTAGAAGGATACGGCTGGTTGAAGCGACGCTTCACGAGCGAAAAAGCAAGGCAACAGATTGACACCATCCGAAAGCTCACCGTGATTGCCGAGAAACTTGGAACCAATATGGCTCGCTTAGCACTTGCCTGGTGCTTAAAGAATCCGAATGTGAGCTCTGTCATTACTGGCGCTTCGCGATTGGATCAAGTCAAAGACAACTTGCAGGCGTTAGATGTCGTAGAGATGCTCGATGCTGACGTTATGGAGGAGATCGAGCGTATCCTGGATAACAAACCAGCACAGCCGGAGTTTTAATGTGTCATTACCAAGCATCCTACCGCTGACCGGCATCCCTGACGGCGGTCTTCCTTCTGAGGTTATCGTCTGCGGTGATCCCGATCGGGCAGAGGCAATCGCCGGTCACTTCGACGCGTTCCAGCTTCTCAGCCGCCGGCGAGAATACCACACCTATATCGGGCATTTTCAAGACATACAGGTCGCTGTTTGTTCTCATGGCATAGGTGCCGCGGGGGCGGCTATCGCTTTTGAAGAAATCATTCGAGCCGGAGGGCGCCGATTAATACGCACCGGTACTTGTGGTTCCCTCCAACCAGGAGTTCGCTCAGGACACCTCGTCATCGCCACGGGAGCTGTATCAAATACAGGCTATGTCGAAGAAACTGTGCCGAGAGGATACCCGGCGGTAGCCGATTTTGAGTTGACTCTTGCCCTCCAACAGGAAGCCAAACGTGCCGAAATGGTGTGTAGCGTGGGTATCGTTTTAACGCGAGATAACTTCTATGCCGGCGTCGATCCAGCTGGATCCCCTGATTATGAGGAAATGTCGCAGGCTAATGTCGTAGCCGTGGAAATGGAATGCGCGGCACTTTTTGTGATTGGTAGTCTGAGGCAGGTTCAGACAGCCGCAATTCTGGCCGTCGATGGAAATGTTTTAGAAAGCGGCGGTGAACTGATGGAAAGTTATAAGCCCCGTCAAGAAAGCGTCGTAGCGGCGGTCAATGTTGAAATCGATATCGCCCTCAACGCATTACGCAGAATGCACGATGTCGCTGGTTGAGAAGCGACAGGCGATAAAGCACTTGCTGGTTGGCACTTCTCCTGCCGATGCTGCAGCGGTCTATTATGCTTTTCACCTTCCGGACGATAAAACGCAACTATTCACCTACCCGCCTAACCGAAACAAGGCGAGCGGTTATATATGTCTGGCTAGAACAGGTCTCGATCTATTCCGGCCCCTGGCGACCATGCGTTTTCCTGAAAGTAGCGATAAGTTGGGTTACGATGTCTCCGAGGCGAAGGAATTGATATTCCAGGCCATCCCTGAGCGAGCTGAAGTGATATTGAGCGCGCCTCTCTCTTATCGCCCACTCATAAGCGCCGTCTTCGATGTTGAGAAAGAACAGCAGTTGAAACTGCTCGCTCTTGACCGTGGCCGGTACGAACCCATCGTAAACGTCTTCGTCGCTCGTACACAAAGCTATGATGGCCTTCCCCGATTCGTCATTAGACAAGGCTCGGATGGCCGAACAAGCGCCAGTGGTGAAGTTGTTGCTTCCGCTGGTCTAAATTGGCAATCCCAACAGTTCGCCGAAATCTACGTCCACACCAAAGCCCCTCACAGGCGGCAAGGATTTGGCCAGAGTGTCGTAGCAGCCTGTGTGCAATATGTACTGGACAGTGGTCGAAGACCTATTTACATGGTCGCTTCTGACAATGCGTCTTCGATTCAGCTGGCAGAATCCGTCGGCTTTGTGGCAATAGGTGCCGACCAAGTGTTAATTGAGGGCCGCCGCAGATCGCTGCTATGACGGGGGAATTGCCTTGTTGCTTCAGGCATGAAACCTCTTCTCCCTCTGGTCGCAAGGATTCAGCGCGAAATAAAGTTCCAGGAGCCTGCAGGTCATCAAAAACCCGATATGTGGGGGTTGTGCCTCTGTGTCCCCCACGAAATGTATGTCTACACGAAATGCACTGTGTGCTGCCCGTGAAGAAACCGAGAAAACGCTCTGCTACCTATAGACACTGCCCCGTGGTCATGCTAGATTTTAGCTAGCTCTCATGTAGTAATTTCAACGGAGGACTTGCGATGGATAGAAAGCGAGGCGTCGTCAAATGGTTTAGCCGCATCAAAGGCTATGGTTTCATCCAGCCCGACCAAGGGGAGAATGAAATATTCGTGCATTACTCGGCGATAGAGGGAGAGGGATATCGAAACCTCTATGAGGGTGATCACGTCGAGTTTCTCGAAGTCGATGTTGGCAAGGGTCCTCAAGCAAGGAGCGTTAACGCTCTTCGAACAGTCTCGTAATATTCTTCTATGCGTTATCACAAAAATAACAAACCCGCTCTATGAAGAGCGGGTTTTTTGTTGCCTCGTTACTTGAGTCAGAAGAAGCAGACGAAGCCGGACTAGAGTTTTTCAATGAAGGTTTTGGCAACCATGCTATTGTTCCCCCCCCAACGGACGACCCAATCCACCCATCTAGGGAAGTAATTAAGGCTTTGCTGAATGAGATATGAACGCCTCATCCCCGAATTAAGTCTATCGCTGAGGCGCTGATCGTACTCGTTCAATACCTTTAAAGAAAAATCGCCAGTGGAAAATGCTTTGTCGACGACATCGGCCGCGATCACCGCCGACTGCACACCATTGGTTATACCACCGCCGGTTAACGGATTTATTAATCCCGCAGCGTCGCCAATCAAGATGGCACCGTCGTATGCTCTCTGCATATGCTGGGATCCAAAATTCAATTGCCAAATGGCGACGCCTTCCATTCTGCCGCCTTGGTGTAAACGGCCCTTGATGGCCGGCATATTTAGGAATATATCCAGTAGTTCTTCAAGACTTGTACCAGCCTCACGGTATTTATCCAGGCGCATCCCCAAACCGATGTTGGCTTTCCCCTCGCCAAGAGGAAATATCCAGGCGTAGCCTGGCAGGATTTCATTGTATAGATAAAACTCCGCAATCCGCGGGAGTTCTTCAATATCTTCAATATAAGCCCTCAAGGCAACCGCTCGATGCTTATCTTCTTGTTTATCTGGGCGGAGGACCCGGGCAATTGAAGATGTAACACCATCTGCTCCAATAACGACTTTTGCCAGGATCTCTTCTTCCGTACCGCCACTCTTCACCTTGACGCCAATCACCCGACCGTTCTCAATTATCGGTCCTGTGACATGGCCTTCCAGAAATGATACGCCTGATTCGACAGCATGCTCTTGAATCAGTGCATCGAACTGCATTCTAGGGATGACATACGTATGACCCCCGTTCTTTGCTTGCTTGATAGGCGCTACTAGAGTGTATCCGCTTGGCGAGCTCAGTAAAA
The DNA here is from genome assembly GCA_049650305.1 of Promineifilaceae bacterium (SeqCode). GTDB lineage: Bacteria > Chloroflexota > Anaerolineae > Promineifilales > Promineifilaceae > UBA11865. Next base: position 15,484 of record JBARZW010000115.1, on the reverse strand, counting down.
CGCGTTGAATTTCATAGAAGTTAGAAGCCAGTACTTTGTCTTTCATGCCTAATGAATAAAGAATCTCAATGGCACTTGCTGGTATACCATCCCCGCAGGTCTTGTCCCTCGGAAATCTAGCTCGGTCAATAAGCAATACATCACGTCCTCTTTGGGCCATAGCTGTGGCGGCTGATGCGCCGCTCGGACCTGCCCCGACGACGATTACCTCTCTCTCCATTCGCTACTCCTTCGGTTATGACGATCCGATCGCGCCATTCTCTGCCGGACGCTAGTAAATCTGTCATTGCTTAGCCCAAATAATGTTATTGCCGTCAAACTTGAAGATATCTCAGATTGGTCTCTATAGTCTGAGATCTGAGTATCTTTTCTTCATAAATCACCGGGTTATCGGATAAACTGCCCTGTGCATGGATCCGAATCTATAAAGACTGGACAAGTTAAGCGACCGATTCGTTCTACTCTGAATAGGTTCATCCACAACGACCGCGTAATTGTTAAACCGGACTACTTCCCACAAGAATCGATTGTCTAAAGTTGCCTTCAATCTATCTTCAAAATGGCTCTTGGCAACCTCACTATAATCACAACCTTGGATAATGCACTCCGCCGCCAAGTGTCCCGATTCTATCGCCGTCATCATACCGGAGCCCCACAACAGATCTTGAATTCCTGCCGCCTCGCCAACAAACATTCTACTGCCTTGTTGAAAGTTATTCCTCGTCGAAAAGCATCCAACTCCCGCGACAGGGGCGGGTCCTCAATGTCAACCGGAAACATCTCGCTCAACATAGGTTTGCTGACCTCGAAACATTCACCAAGCTTTCTGAACCGATCAAAGAGAACCGTACACATGCCGCCATATCCTCTAGTTATTAGAAGTTGGAATAACCCTTGTAGGCCGCATTGTCATTATTTGGGAAGACGTTCAGGTCGTCATGAGCTGTCGAGAATGCAATACCCTTGCCAACGGCAAATAGCTCATTTGATAGTTGGACCGGTGGCGATAATATCAGCCTCTTCAAGCGAGACGGTCTTGCTGAAATGTATGGATAACCCTGATTCCAGGGCTTGATCCTTCAATCCTTGATCGAGGCTGCCCGGGACGTCTCCGCGTTTTAACAGGTAGCACAATGGTTCATCGTAAGTAGAGATTCTACTTTTCACTCCATTAGTTGTTATCTGGATAAGATAGGGAACGCAGTCGAAGTTAACGCGCAGATTCATATCGCTCAGAAGATCTAGAACATTTGCTTCGCTTAACCAATTCTCAAGGCCCTGTAGATCACCTTGAAACCTCTTCCCAGTGTCACTGCGTTTTTCAAATACATCGACCTCAATACCTGCCTTGGCTAAATTTATTGCAGCAGCTAGCCCTGCTAGACTTGCGCCGGCTATTTTGATCTCTTCACGTCCCATAGCTCAGTTTTTCAAATGCCTTCCCAATCTCTGATCGCTTTCAACAAACCTCTGCAGCCATCTTCGACTAGACTGTACACCGCTTCGAAATCGCCGTTGTAGTATGGATCTGGCACATCACGCACAGCGGTTTGAATGCTAAATTCTAAAAGACGAAACACGCGGTCGTGTTTTTTTGTCATCGACCTGATCTGTCGCACGTTACTTTCATCCATTGCGACGATGTAAATGCGGTCATCGCTGAGTTCGGCCCTGTCTAAACTTCTCGCGGTTCCACCATAAGAAATCCCGTTCTTCGCTAAGATCTTCCGCGTTTCCGGGTGGGCCAGTTCGCCAACATGCCATGAGCTTGTACCGGCAGAATCGACCTCGATCTCAGTTTCCAGACCTGCTTCCTTAACGAACTGCTGGAAAACAGCTTCAGCCATGGGTGAACGGCAAATATTGCCTAAACATACAAATAGAACGCGAATCATATTTCATTATCCATCTGTTTTCGGGACATATCGATGTCCAGATCGTCGCAATTGAAAATCAAGCTGGCCTGTAAGCCGCATTCTGTCCCCGTGTAAGACACGCCGTGTCATACGCGGGCGGTGGTCATCTATCTAGGCGAACCATTGCTAATTCGCTCACGCGATCTACCCGAGTGTCAGTCGGGGCAAGCAACCCCGATGAACCAGCAAGACCGTTACAACTGTGTTTTACCACAGTCATACGATCCAGCATGTCATCCACTCTGCTTGACCTTGCTCCCGGTGGGGTTTGCCGAGCCAGCGGCATCTCTGCTACTGCTGGTGGTCTCTTACACCACCGTTTCACCCTCACCGGCCAAGAGCCATAGCTCCAGCCGGCAATACGCCTCTCTGTTGCACTTTCCGTCGGGTTACCCCGCCCGGCTGTTAGCCGGCACCGTGCTTTGTGGAGTGCGGACTTTCCTCGACCTGGCGTACCAGGCCGCGACCACCCGGCCAGCTTGATCGTACGATGTTAGCACCCCCCATTTTCAGCGTCAAGCGACTTGCTGTACTGTTGTTTGGAAGCGCCAGACGACCGCTGAGATGTCATTCTTGAAAACCTGCGGAGTTATCATAGTGACGGATGGGTTGGCTCTGACCTGAATGCAGGTAAACTTGTTGTAAATCTTTGTGCTTTGGCAGTTTCAGGGGATAGTTCGGCATCAGATTGCGACACCTAGAACTCCCAATTACGCAATTCCGCGGTGGTTTGTTTACCCAATCTCACCCAGCAGCCGTTTCGTTAACACGAAAGCCATTTCAGCCCGGTATCTAGTATCACCTCGAAAATCACCTGGATGGCGCGTCCTATCTTTGGCAGCCAGAGCAACTTCTTCGGCACCTGCTCCCGATACCATTGCCTGTTCGGCTTCCTCGACGCGCACCGGTCGAAGATCGATCCCGGTTGCAGCCAGGCGTGCATGGCCTTGGGCCGGCTTAAAGATCGTGACCGAAACGATCGGGTAATCAGCCGGTGTCCGGGCGACCCTTTCGCTTGCGCCAACACCGTTGTGCCATGGGATAGCCACCCCGGTAATTAATCCATCTGGCCGGCGTTCGGCAGCCAGATAATCCGATATTCCGATGTTGCGGCTAGTTTGATCAAGGAGAGTGATTTCTGCATCTAGGACCAGAAGGGCTGCCAGAAATTCGCTGTCTGCTAATCGAGAGGCAACGATTCCCCCTACTGTCGCGGCGTTACGGAAAGTGTTCGGACCCGAACGGTGGATGGAATCTACAAGTAATGGTCCAGCTCCTTCAGAGGTCTCAGCACTTCCGGCTTGAATGACATCCGAAATGAATCTACTCAAATCGGTCAATCTTGTCATGGCGCCCGTTGTCAATATACCCGCGCTATAATCTAACTGATCCAGACCCAGATCCTGAAGATCAACAACCGCACTACCGGTTCCATTGGCAAGCAACATCGTTCCCCCCGCAAGGGGTTTCGTATCCGGTTTGCTTAGCTGTACCAGCGCTTCTTCCAGACTCTTCGGACGGTAATAGGAAGATGGTTTCTTTGGCATTTCGTAATCATCCTTCTTGGAAAATCAATTGCTCGTGAGATCGAACCGCCTATAATTAAACCATACGGTTGCGTTTTGTGACAACCGTCCTTGTCGAAGAATCCCAGGAGACTACATTCGGATGAATGGGCCCATCGCACGGTCCTGGACAAGACCACTCTCCCAACGCGTGGCGCTTCTGCTCGTAGCCGTACTAGCCCTCGTCATTCTCGGTTTCTACACTGTTACCGATAGCAGTAGAGTGACCGATAATCATCTCCTCAACGGTAGTGATTACGTTGGATATGCCGTTTGCCATCGCATTACGGAGAGATCATTTACTGTTGCTGGACGCCAGTTGCCATTGTGTGCCAGATGCACCGGGATGTACTTAGGCGTAACTCTGACTTTCGTTGTCCTCACCCTGGCTGGAAGAAGACGATGGAGTAAATTGCCACCTCCGAAAGTGCTTGCCGTGCTGGCGGGCTTCATCGTGCTATTCGGCATTGATGGGGTCAATTCCTACAGCCACTTCTTTCCCAATGCCCCGCATGTGTATGAACCCCAAAATTGGCTCCGGTTGGTGACCGGTATGGGAGCTGGTCTAACCATGAGCGTCATTATCTATCCTGCCTTAGCCCAGACCTTATGGCGAGAGCAAACCTTCCGTCCTTCAATCGGCTCGATTCACGAACTCGCGGGGCTTGTCCTTGTTGCCTTGCTGGTTGTCGTCCTCGTCCTGAGCGAGCAACCGGTCTTGATGTACATTTTTGGATTGGCCAGCGCAGCCGGTGTATTGCTGATCCTAACAGCCATTGGGACGATGCTGATACTTATAATCGCCAAACGCGATGCTCGCGCGATTCAGTGGCGGCAGGTTGCCCTCCCCCTTCTCGGAGGCTTGTTTATTGCCGTTCTACAGATCGCCATCGTTAGCTTCGTGCGTTTCTCCATCACCGGGACGATGTCGGGTCTACCGGGATTGTAGACGTCACTCTCGATGGCGGCAGATGGCTGGCCTTCGTTTGCTATCAGGAGATTATTGTGTATATAATCCCAGTCATTGTGCCGGTTCTCTCGGCTCAAACCTCGCTCTGACCAAGTAAATTCACATTCTGCTGAAGGTTGTCTGTCGACAGACCAGTTTAATGTACTAGAGCGTAGTGATAATCGATTGGATTTGGTTGTTTCTTTATTATGAAACAGTCGAAGGAGGAAAGCAGTGGAAAACTTTAATTGGCAGGATTTCGCTATCCTTGATTTCTCTTTTACCAATTTTGTTACGACAAAGTTGATTAAATTATTGTACGGTATCTCCCTAATTTTCATCGTTCTTGGCTTCTTCGCCATGGTAATCGGCGGATTCGCGGCCATGATCGGCGACAGTGTTTGGTATGGCTTCGCAATTCTATGTATGTCCCCCTTTGTCCTCGTCATCTACGTGCTGATGGCCCGTGTATGGTCTGAGTTCATCATTGTCATCTTCCGCATCGCGGAAAATATGGCTGAACTCGTCGAGCAGGGTCGCGAGAAGGAAGCTTAGGCTGATACGAGACAACGTCGTCCTAGATCCTAAGTTAACTTAACTAGCGCCGTCTGATTTGGCGGCGCTTTTAACCTCACAAAAAACATATTGGGGCGCCTGAAATCCGACGATCTTGAGGATCGGTACGGAACATTTTTCCTACTATTGGATAGATTTCGTGCGGTCGCTTTCCTCCAAGAACTTCAAGAAATCATAGCAAATCTATACATATCTTGGTATAGTCAGGTTGGCTGCTCATTCGTAAACTTCATCTAATGCGAAGTGGAGGATGGATGCTATTGCAGTTGAACTAGCAGTTCCAACAAGAGTTCAGCTTCAAAGCCTTTTTAGCTGCTCTCTTTGTGGTTGTCTGGAGGATCGAGAATTGGACGCAGGAACGGAGAAACGGCGGAGTAAAAGTGCCAAGGATTCCAAGAAAATGCCGGCCGAATCCGCGTTTTATGACAGAATTGTCCCCATCGTTCTTATTGCGTTGGCCGTCTTAACGGTCGTCATTGTTCTTGCTGCTGCTGGTATCCTCCTTGGTATCGTGCCAGTTTAGGACTTGACCACCCAGCTCAACCATTCCTAACTCATTTCGTCCGTATTACCGGCTCAATTGGAGGTCGTGCAGTGACCGTCAACCAGATCCTTTCATTTCTTGCTGCAATAATCATGTTTATTTTCGCGGCCTACGTGCTACAACGCTACGTGGTCCGTCGCAAGCTCTACAATCTGTTTTGGGGAACCGGACTGGCCATGTTCGCTGTCGCTAGCCTTTCAGGTGCTTTGCTCACCTTAGGTTGGAGCAGCTTCTTCTTCTTCACCTGGTATTACTTCGGCGCTCTATTAACGGCCGCCTGGATTGGCCAGGGGACCGTATATCTACTTATGCGCAAGAAGCGGGCTCATGTGTTGTCCGCCATCCTGATTACGGCCAGCATCGTAGCCGCGGTGATGCTTTTGAGGGTAATGCCAGATTTAGACACTTCCGTTTTCACGACGTCCGAATCTATCGGCGAACAATATCGCGACATTATGCCGCCCATTGACGAAGGCGGATATGTGCGGCTGGCAACCCCATTCTTTAACGTCTACGGACTTGTCACGCTGGTAGGTGGAGCGTTGTGGTCCAGCTATCTCTTCTGGCGTAAACGTGTTCTACCAAATCGAGTAGTTGGCAATGTTCTTATTGCGGGAGGGGCATTGGTCATCGCCTCGGCCGGATTACTAACACGCATGGGTCTTGGTTCTGTCCTCTATGTTGGCGAGCTAGTCGCTGCCATCATGATGTTCAGCGGATTTCTCATCTCGGCCGCGCCACGACCTGTGAGCGATGAGGAGAAGCAGTCCCCGGCCCCGGTAGGTTAGCCCGCTCGTCACGCTTGGCAGATTGTACAGTTGGGTTGGTTCACGAAACCGGGAACCTTCCCTAATCGTAATGCCGATGTCTACTAACTAGTGCGAAACAAACTGCAGCTAGGATTCATCGTCTACGTCCTAGCGGTTGTCGTCGTGTCGTTAGTTCCCGCTCGTTCTATTCAGACACCTGGTCCGCTAGATAAGGTAGGGCATTTCATGGCCTACGCCATCATGGCTTATCTGGGTTTAGTTACCTTCAAATCCCGCAGGGCATCGATTCTCGTGATCCTGTTTTCTCTCACCCTTGGGATGGTTCTTGAATTCCTGCAGTCTTTCATCTCAGGACGCGATCCATCGATTGCTGATGGCATGGCCAACTTCATAGGAGTCTTGATCGGCGCAGGTGTCTTTCTATTGATAAGAGATAGTGACGATCGTTGAGAGCTATCGTGCGGCTGCACTATGTGAACCGGTCCCGTGGCTGGTGCAAGTGCAGGAGAAAGACATGGAGCACTTGGAGCTTCGACTAAGAACCGAGACCGGCTTCCTCCAAGATGCGAGCCCGTTCCCATTCAGGAAGTTCGCTCCCTTTACCGGCCTTCTTCAGAACGAGAATCTGGCGCATATCGATAATCTGGTCCCGTAAAACGGCCGCTTTCTCGAATTCAAGCGCCTGGGCGGCGGCTTTCATTTGCTTCTCCAGCTCTTTCACTAAACGACTCAACTCATCCTTTGGCATATCGGCCGTCGTCAGGTACCCCGCCCTATCTTCGGCCAACTCGGCCGCCTGGCGTCCGGCGATGTCGTCAGTCAGGGCGCGAACCTCTTTAACTATGCTCCGCGGTTCAATACCGTGCACCTGGTTGTAGGTATGCTGCTTTTCCCTTCGAGCGGTCGTCGTTTCAATCGATCGGGCCATGGAGTTTGTCATACGGTCCGCGTACATGATGACCTTCCCGTCGATATGCCGGGCAGCGCGGCCGATGGTCTGGGTGAGAGCTGTTTCCGAGCGGAGAAAACCCTCCTTATCGGCGTCCAGAATAGCGACCAGAGAGACCTCTGGAAGATCGAGACCCTCTCTCAGCAGATTGATGCCTACGACCACATCGAACACACCCATTCTCAAATCTCGAAGGATCTCAGTCCGCTCCAGAGTATTGATCTCAGAATGAAGGTAATGAACCTTGATACCCATCTCCAACAGATAGTCGCTCAGATCTTCGGCCATTCGCTTTGTCAAGGTAGTTACAAGGACCCGTTGTCCATTTTCCGTTCGCTGGCGAATTTCACCTAGGAGATCATCCACCTGACCCGTCACGGGGCGAACTTCAAGTTGGGGATCCAATACACCTGTGGGGCGAATAACTTGCTCGACGACGCTGGCAGAATGTTCAAGCTCATAGGGACCGGGCGTCGCACTGGTGAAAACAGCCTGATTCACCCTCGCCTCGAATTCATTGAAATTCAAGGGCCGGTTATCCAATGCGCTGGGTAAACGAAATCCGAAATTAACCAACGTCTCTTTACGACTGCGATCACCGGCCCACATCCCCCGTATCTGGGGTATCGTCATATGGCTTTCATCAATCACGAGAAGGAAATCCCGAGGGAAATAGTCCACAAGTGTCCAAGGTGGCTCTCCTTCGTTTCGCCTGTCAAGATGGCGGCTATAATTTTCGATACCGGAGCAATAACCTATCTCCCTCAACATCTCCAAATCGTAAAGGGTTCGCTGCTCTATTCGCTGAGCCTCTAAGTACATCTTCCTAATCTTGAAATCTGAGATGCGTTCATTTAGCTCGTTCTCGATATCGTTGATCGCCTGGCCTAGCTTGTCCTCATCGGTGATGAACTGCTTTGCCGGATAAATCTCGATAGCCATCTGTTCGGCAAGCACCTCTCCGGTTAGAGGTTCGATTTCAGTGATCCGCTCCACTTCATCTCCCCAGAACTCGATCCTGTAAGCTGTTTCGGCATACGCGGGAACTATCTCCAGCGTATCCCCGCGCACACGAAACGCACCCCGCTTCAGCATCATATCGTTCCGTTCATATTGGATGTCAACGAGATGCCGAAGAACAGTATTTCTCCGGTACAAACCTCCTCGCTCCAACTTGACAGTTACTTTGCCGTAGGCCTCGGGGTTGCCGATGCCATATATACAGGAAACGGAGGCCACGATGATCACATCACGACGGCTCAATATATTTGTTGTCGCCAATAGCCGGAGGCGGTCTATCTCTTCGTTGATGTTAGTTTCTTTCTCGATATAGAGGTCGTGGCGGGGTACGTAGGCTTCAGGTTGATAGTAGTCGTAGTAGCTTACAAAAAATGAAACAGCGTTCTTTGGAAAAAACTCGCGGAATTCACTGTAGAGCTGGGCGGCCAGAGTCTTATTGTGGGCTATCACCAGTGTTGGCCGTTGTGTCGCTTCTATCACCTGAGCCATGGTGTAGGTCTTACCTGTTCCCGTCGCCCCTAGCAGTGTCTGATAATGTTGACGGCTCTCGAGGCCTGATACAAGCTGTTCGATGGCGTCCGGCTGATCGCCAGTCGGCTGGAAATCAGATTCGAGTTCAAACTTGGGCATAACAACCTCATGTTTCGCTCAATAATTAACTAGCACGTAAGAAACGTTCACGATAGAACGTAAGTTCTCTATTCTAACACAATTATGTGACTATCACAGATAGGCGTCTGTCACAGAACTGTAAATTCGATCCATCTGAAATGCAGCTCAGTAGTCCTGAATTCACAGCTTCACCGACAGCAAAAAGCACCCCCACTCGGGAGTGCTTTTTAACAGTGGAGATGGCGGGATTCGAACCCGCGTCCGAAAAATTCGACCTCCAGACGTCTACAAGCTTAGTCGCCCTATTTGATGTTTCACGAGGACTGCCCCGGCCGACAGGGTCAATGCCTTCGCTAACCAATAGCCCCCTAAAGGGCTTCTTAGCCTCCCTTATCGGTGTCTAAGAGGAGCACGTTGACATTTATGTCGCCTTCTTCATGCCCGGCCAACGAACGGTCAAGGAGAGACGCGGTTCCTCGTTTGGGAACCTCCGCTCTTCACTCGCTTATACGGCGAGTGGTAAAGCGTTGTATGCAGTCGTGCGATTGGCATTTCTGCGTGTGCTTCCATTTTTTCGAGTTGTAAAGCGTGCTCGGCTTGCAGTCCAGGACCAGCCTTCTCCGTCAAAGCCTGTCATCCCCAGACGAACACATTATATCATATACACGGTGCTCGTTCTATAGGAGATTGATTAGCAGGTAGACCAGCCGACCAGATTGGACACATCGCAAACTGCGGGCAGAGATACTGGCATAGCTGCTACTCGAGTTTTCTTGCTCCGTAAGCCTGCTGATTTCACTGATAGTTCTATATGTAAATGAAAGCGCAGATTCGACAAAAGGCAGCACTAATTTTGTTGCTCTGGCCTCGATGCTTTAATACCTGCCTGCGGTATAATGCCACCATGTTTGAATTTGAAATTGAAGCTGTCGATGAGCGGAGTGGCGCCCGCGCCGGGAGATTCCATACACCCCACGGAATTATTCATACTCCTGTCTTCGCCCCGGTCGGAACGCAGGCAACCGTCAAAGCATTGCGACCATCGGATCTGCGCGAGCTAGGTTCGGAGCTAGTGCTCAGCAACACCTATCATCTCTACTTGCGGCCTGGAGACAGGCTTATTCGCGATCTAGGTGGATTACACAGCTTCATGGGGTGGGACAGGCCGATCCTGACGGATAGCGGCGGGTTCCAGGTTTTCAGCCTGAGCAAAAGACGAATATTGGATGATGACGGGGTAACTTTTCGCTCCCATCTCGATGGATCCAGCCATCGCTTTACTCCAGAGAAGTGCATCGAAATTCAAGAAAACCTCGGTGCGGACATCATCATGGTCTTGGACGAGTGCCCTCCGCCCGATGACTACGATTACGTGAGGGAATCCTTAGCTCGAACACACAGCTGGGCTGAGAGATGTCTTGTATCTCACAAGCAATCCGACCAAGCGCTCTTTGGAATCGTACAAGGTGGAATATTCCCTGACCTCCGGGAAGCAAGCGCCAAATATCTGACTGCTTTGGACTTCCCAGGGTATGCTATCGGCGGTCTATCGGTTGGGGAAAGCAAGAAAGATATGTATGCGACCCTCGATGTCCTCGACCCATTATTGCCTCATAGCAAGCCGCGTTATTTGATGGGCGTTGGCGCCGCAGATGACCTGGTGAACGGTGTGATTAGAGGAATTGACATCTTTGATTGTGTCTTGCCGACCCGTCTGGCCCGGCATGGAGCAGCCATGGTGGCAGGAGGTCGATTTAACATGAGTAACGGTCAATTCGCCCATGATCCAGAGCCGATCGATCTCAATTGTACGTGCCATGCATGCAGCCATTTCAGCCGCGCGTATATCCGGCACCTGGTGAAGGCCAACGAGATACTCGGCATTATTCTTCTGTCAATTCACAACGTCCACTTCCTTATCGATCTAGCTTATAGGCTTCGATCGGCCGTTATTGCCGGAGATGTTGGCCGTTTCGCCGAGAAGTTTCTACAGAACTACGAACGGCCAGAACCGGATAGCGCTCTCCCCTAATAGGGAAATTTCAAGGATTTTAATGGTGGACATCATCGAAGCAATCCTCCTAGGTATAATCCAGGGGGCGACAGAATTTTTACCGATCTCAAGCTCGGGTCACCTGCTCCTCATCCCCAGTCTCTTTAACCTAGATGAACCAAATCTAAATGCCATCGCCATGGCCCATCAGGGCACTCTTTTGGCCGTCATCTTTTACTTTCGTCACGACCTGTGGCAGATTATTTCCTCGGTCTATAAGGGTATTAAGACCCGTCGGCCGTTTGCGACTGCTCACGCCAGGCTTGGTTGGTATATTGCCGCTGGCTCCATACCGGCGATCATCGCTGGTCTTCTATTTGAGGATATCCTGGAGAAGGTGTTAACCAACCCTTCAATCGAGGCGGTTCTACTGATTTGCACCGCCGCCATCCTGGTTCTTGGAGAACGAGCGTTGAAAGGCGGAAAGACGCTATCCACCATGGCACTGCCTGATGCCATGGTCATTGGTCTGGCGCAGGCTCTTGCCTTACTTCCGGGCATTTCTCGCAGCGGGGTGACCATGTCAACTGGGCTAGGCAGAAGTTTTGACCGTTCGACAGCGGCACGCTTTAGCTTTCTGCTAGGCGTACCGGTCATTGCCGGGGCAGGGTTACTTGCCGCTCTTGAATTGGCTCAGGCGCCCGATATTGGCGATCAGCTGGGATATCTAGTTGCTACTTTTATCACTGCTTTTATCGTAGGTTATTTGTGCATATACTTCTTGCTCAAATGGGTTAGACAACACAGTCTGTACATATTCGCCGTATATTGTGCCTTAGCAGGTTCGCTTTATTTGCTTATTGAGTGGATTCGATAAGATGAAACAGATCCCTACTTATTTCAATTCCAAGCCGAAGGATCGATTATAATAATTCTATTATCCTTTGTATGCAATTTGTTGTTTCTTGAATTTAAGCTAGGGAGGGTGGTTTCTACCCGGGAGTTCGCAGTCCGAGATGTTCCCCGGGCAAGATTCAGCGGTCATCGAGAGGAAATAAACCAGTAGAAATGATCACAATGCCTATCGCTACAGGAGATACAATGCAGACAAGAGATTACATCCAGTTGGACGACGAGTATAGCGCCCACAATTATCACCCGCTTGACGTGGTTGTAAACCGTGCAGAGGGTGTTTGGGTCTATGACGTCGATGGTAAAAAGTATTTAGATTTTTTGAGCGCCTATTCGGCGGTAAACCAAGGTCATTGCCATCCGGCCATTCTAGCGGCTGCCAGTGAGCAGATGCACAGGGTGACACTCACTTCAAGGGCTTTCCGGAACGACCAGATGGGATCATTTCTGAAGGATCTCTGTGAACTAAGCGGTTACGATATGGCCTTGCCAATGAATACCGGTGCTGAAGCGGTAGAGACGGCGATCAAGGCCGCCCGAAAATGGGGCTATCGGGTCAAAGGAGTTCCCGACGAACAGGCGGAGATAATAGTTTGCCAAGGCAATTTCCACGGGCGAACAACGACCATAGTAGGTTTCTCTTCCGAAGAGTCATATAAACAGGATTTCGGGCCGTTTACCCCTGGTTTCGTAACCATACCCTTCGGTGATAGCGCTGCACTTGAGAGGGCGATGACGCCGGCGACAGTGGCATTTTTGGTTGAGCCCATTCAAGGCGAGAGCGGCGTCATCATTCCCCCGGAAGGATACCTAAAAGATGTATCCGATATATGCCGTAGGCACAATGTGTTGTTGATCGCTGACGAGATTCAAACAGGACTGGGGCGTACCGGGGCCATGTTTGCTTGTGATCACGAAGGTGTACGACCCGACATTGTGGTAGTCGGTAAAGCGTTGAGTGGTGGTTTTTACCCAGTATCAGCCGCCTTAGCAGATAGAGAGATCATGGGTTTGTTCCAACCCGGAGACCACGGAAGCACCTTTGGGGGAAATCCCCTCGGAGCGGCTATAGGTCGGGCTGCCATAGCCGTGATTACCGATAATAAACTGGTAGATCAATCCAGAGATCTGGGCGCTTATTTCAAGGGCCGCCTTGCAAGGATCGAGAGCGATCATATAAAAGAAGTGCGGGGCCAAGGACTCTTCATTGGAGTTGAACTTCACGTGCCTGCCCGGCGATTTTGCGAAGAATTGCAGGAAAGGGGCATTCTATGCAAAGAGACACACGAAAACATCATCCGCTTTGCTCCACCTTTGGTGATAACCAAAGAAGAAATCGATTGGGCGATGACTCATATCGAACCTGTTCTTATGATGGATTGAAGGTACGAGGCATCAATCGGAGAGCCGGCCTGTCATGATCGAAATGCAATGCCTGGCCTGTGTATTCCAAATTCGGACCTGATCTTCAACGAAGATGCCGGTACTGAAGGCCAATAATTCGAGTCAATCGTTTGTTATCCCTGGTAGACCATCACCTTGGTTGGCCGTTGAGGAGATTTTATGGCCAAGATTCCTGACTTTCTGTTGCGGGCGTTGTATGTCAAGGGCAGGCTGCGAAACACCGATGACGGATTTGAGTTTCAGATGAAGAACGAACTAGGTCCAGTCCGAATCATCGGAGCCCGTCCCCTAATGGTTGATCGCCGTCCAATTCCATTGGATCAATGCGATTTCATTCATGGAGAGCACAGAGCGAGGTTCGCTGATGTCACACCTGATAAGTCAGTGCTCATGCGAAAAGGGGAAGCTGTCTCTATCCACGTTTCTGGTATGACTCTGGCAACTGGACGTCGAACTCTAGGTATCGATGTGATCGCAAAAGATTTAGGGCAGGTCCGCTTCAATGTGAGTGATAAGTTAAGTTAACCTGCCACGACTGGTCATTGGTTATGTCAAGTGAAGTGATGAGATGTCTGTGAATGTTCCGAAATGGGTAAAAGACGCTGTCTTTTACCAGATTTTTCCTGATCGCTTCGCCAGGAGCGATGTCGTAGCCAAACCAACAAACATTCAGCCCTGGGGTTTTCCACCTACAGCAGCTCATTATCAGGGGGGCGACCTGATGGGCATAGTCGAACGTCTTGATTACCTGACCGCCTTGGGTGTCAATGCATTGTATCTGAATCCAATCTTTCAATCAGCTTCGAACCATCGTTACCATACTCATGATTACTTTCGCGTTGATCCGCTATTAGGGGGAGATCAAGCCCTACGAAAGCTGATTCAAAAAGCCCATAGCCAAGGCATTAGGGTCATACTGGATGGCGTGTTCAATCATGCGAGCCGCGGCTTTTTTCAATTCAACGATATTCTTGAAAACGGCAATGCATCGCCGTGGCTTCATTGGTTCAAGATAACGGGTTGGCCTCTCTCGCCATACAACATTGAAAAGCCGGCCAATTATGAGAGCTGGTGGGATCAACGTCAGTTACCCAAGTTCAACACAGATAATCCTGAGGTGCGCGAATTCCTGATGAGCGTGGCGGAATACTGGATCGATGAATTTGACGTTGACGGATGGCGTCTAGATGTGCCAGGCGATATCACAACAGCAGGCTTTTGGGAGGAATTTCGCCGCCGCACTAAAACAGTGAATTCTGAAGCATATCTGGTCGGCGAGATCTGGCATGAGGCGCCAGAGTGGTTGACAGGAAGTAGATTTGACGCCCTGATGAATTACCCTTTAAGCGAGGCGATAATCGCATTTCTGACCGGTGACCGCGTTCCGCAAATCTTACTCGAAGGAAAAGCCTTGAAGCCGTTTCCTCGTATCCAGGCCAAAGAGTTTGGCCAGCGGCTACGGCACCTACTTGACTTGTATGACTGGGAGGTTATACAGGTTCAGTTCAATCTGGTTGACAGCCATGATACGCCCCGGCTCAGGAGCCTGGCCCGGGGCGATGTCACGACTGTCGAAATGGCTCTGCTCTTACAGATGACTCTACCTGGAGCACCATGCATCTATTATGGAGATGAAATCGGAATTCGGGGCACCACAGACTATGACTTGCCCTTCAGAGATACCGACGCGCGCTGGCCATTCCCCTGGCATGATCGATCGCTTTGGAACGAAAAACTGTTGGAACAATACAAGGCTGCCATCGGCCTTCGCCACAAGTATCCTTCGCTGCGAGAAGGCCGGTTCTCGCAAGAATATGCTGAAGGAAGCTGCTATGTCTTTTCGAGAGGCAACGGGGGGGAAAGGTTGATCATCGGCCTAAATGCTGGGGAATCGAGCACGGAAATCAATCTTAACATTGGCGAATACTTCTCCGATGGTTCGACATTTTCAGTCGTCTTCGGAGCTACTGGCGATGCTTACTCGGTTCAAGACGGCCGACTGACTGTGGCGATTCCGGCGCGAACGGGTATTGTGCTCGCCCCCTCCAATCAACCAGCCGATTGATCATGCCAGGCAGTTAGCAATCGATTCTCTCGTTCGGAGTCTAACCCTGCGCGCCATTTGTGCTCGCCATCCCGGCTGTTAGCCCACGATATCGTATCCTTTATTGTTTGCGCGAGGGACCGAAAGGAGAGACCGGCCGATATCGCTTTTTGCACATTAGTGGCCAGAAGTCCGGCATTCTCCTCATCGCTCAGCCATAGTGGTAGATC
>JBARZW010000114.1:0-1879 GCA_049650305.1 Promineifilaceae bacterium (SeqCode) | reverse complement strand
TGGAGATATTGATGTCGAATCTCCAGGTCGGAAGCTTTGACGTCTACAGGATCGACGGCCCCCTCGACCTAAATACACTTTGGCAGTTACACCAACTTGAACGGCCGCAGCTTAAAGATCCAGTATTCCAGCCGGTTCTTCCCCCACCCCTTAAATCGGATGATTCGATCTTCAAGATTCTCAAACGCCAGGATGTCCTCCTGCACCATCCGTACGATAGCTTCCTTCCCGTGGTGGATTTTGTACGGGCTGCGGCTGATGACCCCAATGTGCTAGCCATTAAGCAAACTCTGTATCGCGTGGGTCCGAATCCACCAATTGTTGAGGCGCTGATGCGTGCCCGCGAGAATGGGAAACAGGTCTCTGCGCTCGTCGAGCTAAAAGCCCGTTTTGATGAAGAGAGTAACATTGGCTGGGCTAGGGCCTTGGAGCATGCTGGCGTTCACGTGGTTTATGGTCTGATCGGCTTAAAGACCCACTGCAAGGTCTGCCTCGTGGTACGCCGCGAGCGGGACGGCATTCACCGCTATGTCCATCTCTCTACCGGCAACTACAATACCATCACGGCCAGGATGTATACAGACATAGGACTGATGACTTGCGATGATGAAATCGGAGCCGACGCCTCTGAGTTGTTCAACTACCTGACCGGTTTCTCGAAGCAGGATAACTACCGGAAATTCCTGGTAGCACCGGTCAACTTCCGGAGGCATATGCTGGAGTTTATCGAGCGAGAGATCTCCCATGGAGAAAAGGGGCGGATCATCATCAAGCTAAACTCGCTGGTGGATGCCAAGATGATAGCTGCTCTATACCGGGCTTCTCAAGCCGGAGTGCAGATCGACCTTAATGTACGCGGAATCTGCTGTCTACGACCGGGAATCGAAGGGATCAGCGACAACATTCGCGTTTTGAGCGTTGTCGGCCGTTTCCTGGAACATAGCCGAATCTACTACTTCCATAACCTTGGAAAAGCCGACCTCTATGTCGGCAGCGGCGACCTCATGCCCCGCAACATCGACCGGCGAGTGGAGGTGTTATTCCCAATAGATGATCCTATATTGCGGACGGAGATTTTGGAAAACATCCTCGAGGTATACCTAAAGGACACCGAAAAGGGGCATATCCTCACTGCTGATGGGACCTATAAACCTGCAAGAGAAGTGTTGGAAAATCGGGATGACTTGTTCAGTAGCCAAGAGTGGATGTTAAACGGTCGAATAACACTGCAACATGCGGTGGAGGAGCCCATTGCCTTAAGCGGAAGTTCTTAGCTAGAACTAATTCAACTAATCGAGCGAAGGAATCATTGCTTTATGTAAACTTATTCTCCTCCATGTTTGTAATCCGCGCGCTTTAGCTGTTGGCCCTTCAGACTGATAAACCTCCACTCAT
The DNA here is from genome assembly GCA_049650305.1 of Promineifilaceae bacterium (SeqCode). GTDB lineage: Bacteria > Chloroflexota > Anaerolineae > Promineifilales > Promineifilaceae > UBA11865. The sequence continues at coordinate 484 of JBARZW010000114.1, read as the reverse complement.
AACCACACTTGTTGTTATGTAAACTATTCAGCATATAGCGCTTCTTGCTTAAGGGGTCTATGGATAGAAGAGGTGACGGCAATGGTGGAACTTGACTCGACTCCCTGCTTTGAACAATGACGAATTTCTGTTGGGGATTCAGACTAGACAGATGCACCCAGCAATACGGCCACAAACCAGACCAGAAAATCCATCTTCATCACTTGACTGACGCGTTCTAGCTGCCGACCTGTTGAGAATCGGGTCACCTTAGTGACCGCGTAGAAGAGGACGGGGTAGACTCCGAAGGCCACGATATAAGCGTAAACCGGCTTGTAAACATCCAGAAGATAGGGAAGCATCATCACCCATCCCGTTGCCGCAGCTAAGAGGAAAAACACGATACGCGCCGGTCTTCTTCCCCAAGCTGTTGAAACAGTGCGTACACGCTGTCGAAGATCGCCCTCATAATCCGCGAGGGTTTTCAGCACCTCCCGACCCATAA
>JBARZW010000113.1:0-4709 GCA_049650305.1 Promineifilaceae bacterium (SeqCode) | reverse complement strand
TGATTCCCGCAACCAGGACATATGGCCATATCTAGCTAGCTCCTCGTGCGATACTTATCACGTATTTCCGACGGATGGCTGCGCCCTCCAATCGATGAACAAAAATACTCCCAGTATTTATGAGTTTATCTTAACCTCCTCGACGGTCTTGATCAATAGGCAAGTCATTAGGCGGAAATTCTCTAAGAAGCCTTGATTTCATCGAGAACCCAATCAAGAATGGCTAAAAGGCGCTCTAAATTGGCCGGATCGGTAAAAGTAGTCAGAAGTATCGAAGGGCGTCTAGTGATTGCATCTTCACCAAGCGATACCCCGGACAATTCATTGAGCCGTCTAAGTAGTTCGAGCCTCTTCTCCGTGGATTAAAATGGAGGTTTGAACTGGTACCAATGGAAGTAGATCTCTATATAGCCATTGGTCCAAAGAGCAAACAGTTGGTGGTCTCGCCCGTTGTGATTCAATACAGGGACGAACGAACCGAGACGCGTTCCCTCGCCCCACCAAACTCTGGTCATTCGGGGATGCGCCCAGTCAAGAATGTTCCTGGCTACTGCCACGACTTCATCAGGCTCACTCTCTGCCATGGTGGAGAAGAAAGAGGGTTCATCCCATTTCCGTTTCGAGACAGCTTTCTTGGCTTTCCGGGTTGTCTCAGTTACTCCTATGACACGTGGAACCATGGCTTTCTGCTCGTGGCCTAGGTATTGCTTGACCTCAACAGCTAAGACCTCGACGTCGTTCATCTTTTCATTAATGAATTCGACCAGCCGTCGAAGAGTCTTTGGGATGTTATCAGCCACAAAAATAAGTCGGACTTTGCCTTGTCGAAGATTTTCTTCAACCCCTTCCCAATAGGTTTCTATATCTGTCTCTTCGCCGCCGATCAGCTCTTGAATTTGATCGTCTAGAGAATGGCCTTGATCAGCAGCCCCGCGCCTCTCCCAATTCAACAGCTTTCGCTAGCTGGTCGCGATCCCATCGCCTCCGGGACACAACGTGACATATTGTAGCCGGACATCACGGGCAAACATCCGGCATATTGACTTAGTCCCGGGAAGCCTGCGGGAGTCGATCCTCGCCAGGCACGATCTCTCCAGTTATTTATTGGGACTCAAATAAACCTCCAGCAGCCCAGTTCCACTGAGAGATGACGGTATGGCCAAACCCACCGCTAATAGAGGAGTCATCACCTTGGGCCCTGTTCTGGTCCCCACCGCTGATCGCCGCACCAGGTCCGGTAGCCCAATTGTGATGACCGCCACTGACAGAGGAGCTATTCGCCGAGGCATGATTGTCCCAGCCGCCGCTGACGGCCGAATAGAAGCCATTTGATGAGTCGTCGGGGTCGCCAGCCCGATTGTGCCCGCCGCCACTGACGGCCGACCAAAGACTCACAGATTCGTTTTGGTAGCCCCCGCTTACAGTGGACCAGGTACCGATGGCTTCGTTTTCCTGCCCACCGGAAACAGAGGAGCTCCACCCACTGGCTGTGTTAGTGTGCCCGCCGCTAACGGCCGCTCCTATCGAGCTAGCAACGTTGCCGCCTCCGCCGGAGACTGAAGAAAAGTCCCCACTGGCTGTGTTTCCCGATCCAGCGCTTACTGAAGAGAAAGCGCCGCTTGTTTCATTGGACTGGCCGACGACAAGACCACCATAGCTGCTGTAGTCTAGATACTTTCCGGCAACCAGCATATGGGAACCGGTGCGATCGTTCTGTCCAGATCGAAGTTCGTTATAGCCGATGATGATGTTACCCAGACCATTTGTCGTTTCTGTATCATCCAGGCCGTTAACCACGTGCAAGTTGGCGCCGGTAATATGGATTTCATCGCCGGATCGACTGAAGTGAGCTAAAAGATTCTCAAGGGCGATAACCCGATTCTCCAGAGTTATTATCCGGGCGTCAAAGGCGGTATCGGCCGCCATCCGGTTCGTCCTCTCGTTGGCCAGATCAGCTGACAGTGAGACGAACTGCCCGGCATTAACTAATGCTCCTGGCATCTCTTTTGCTTTGCACCCGGCCGGATCTTCAACAACTCTAAGTGAACCATCCTGCTTAACACAGATAATAGTATACAGTCCGTATTCAGTCCCTCCCTGGGCGGAGACCCATCTGCTGCCAGCAATAAACAAGGCGAACAATACGACGACGATCAGGGCTGAGATCAAGATCTTACGCGAAACCACGATAGTGAAGGTCATGAGAGTTCCTCCTGTAATGAAAAGGGATCGTCCTGAAGGGTGAAAGGATCGATCGGCAGGTAAACTGGTGGGAGGAACAGCTTAATCCCACCACCAGCAGTCTAATGGCGAATTCAGTGCGGTGTCAAGATTGTTACATTATGCACAAGTAACGACAGTCGATTGGGTTAACGGGGCGCTGGTGGGATGTCGATTATTGGGAGGAGCGGGCTGCCCTGATCAGAGAGGAGGGTGTTTGTGGTTGGCCCAGAGTACAGGGCGGCCCAGAAGACTGGCCGGCTCATCGGAAATGAGCGGCCAAGAGGACATGGCGGCCCATAGGAATGGGCTTGGCCGATAGGAAGTAGGCGAGCAGGGCGAAGGGTGCAGGGGGAAAGGGGCTGGCCCACAAGAGTGGGCTTGGCCGAACTGCGTTCGGAATGGGTAAGGCTGAAGGGAAAACGAACACAAGACGCGCGCATGGCACATACCGACGACAGTAGGGGCAGGTCTTATGCCTGCCCAGGATGTGTCGACCAGGAAGAGGGCAACCACAAGGGTTGCCCCTACAAGGGGTGAGATGGAGAGGGTGGCTGAGAGGACGGGCCACAAGAGCGGCCTCAGCTTGGCCAATAGGAAATCGGCTGGTGGACAGCAGCACGTAGCATGTAGCTTGCTGAGCAAAGCTCAGCTTGGCCGAGAGGAACTCGGCTGGCGGACAGTAGCCCGCAGTATGTAGCAGGTAGCAGGTAGTAGGAAGGATACGATTGGTCGGATGCGTGGATATGATTTATGGTACATTTCGACGCCAGACTGGGGGTAGGACTTTACGAGATCTCGGCGAGGAGAGGATTCATGGATAGCGAAAACGAAAATGGCGAGAATAAGCTTGACGACGTCTTGGGTCATGGCTTGAAGGTGGTCTTCTGCGGCACGGCCGCGGGGACGGTATCGGCCGAACGAGGACAGTATTATGCCGGACCGGGAAACAAGTTTTGGAAAACGCTGCATAGTATTGGTTTGACGGAACGGGAACTGGATCCGGCCGAATTCAGGACGCTACTGGCAAAGGGTATCGGCTTCACTGACGTGGTTAAGGATAAGTCGGGGATGGACAAGGTTATTAAGGCAGCCGATTTTGAGAGCGGCCGGGGGCGGTTGCGGCGGGAAATGGAGAAGTACCAACCGCGTTTTCTATGTTTCAACGGCAAGAGGGCGGCGAAAGGGTTTTTTGACGTGAAGCGGGTGGAGTATGGTTTGCAGGAGATGCGTATAGGGGAGACGCGCGTTTTCGTGGCTCCATCGACCAGCGCGGCGGCCGGGAGGTGGTGGGATATTGGGTATTGGAAGGAGTTGGCGAAGCTAGTAAATGAGACTTGATGAGCTACGCTCATCTTGGGCGAACGCAGTTCACCACGAGAGCTCGCCTCGCCGCGACTGGGCACAAGAGTGGCCTTGGCTTGGGCGATAGGAAATCGGCTGGTGGAAGGGGGCTGGCTGAGAGGACTCAGCTTGGGTGAACTTCGTTCACCATGTCTATAGAGAAGCTAGCCATAATTCTGCTTGGGAGGGGGAGTGGAAGCGTGGTCGGAAGACCGACCTTAGGAGAAACTGCGTTTCTCCATGCCTACAGAGATGCCAGCCATTTATCTGCTTGGTGCGGAGAAGCGAATCGATATAGGGTAAGGTGCGAGTATTCGGGGCGGAGGAGGAGCTCGGGGTATTCGCGGCGGCGGCGGCCGTAGGTCTGGAAGGCCCACAGGAAGAGGGAGTCGCGGGTGAAGAAGTGGGTCCAGAGACGTTCCCGGTTACCGGCCCACAATTTCTCTCTGGTTAACGTGCGGCGGAGGGTGCGCCACCATAGACGCCAGATGACCCGCGGCAGGGAGTAGTCCAGCCAGACGATGGTGTCGGCCCGGGGCCAGAGGATGTCCTGAGCGCGGCTGTAGTTGCCGTCGATGACCCATTGGTCGCCGTTGGAGGCCTGGTCGATGGCAGCGCGGAATTCCTCGTTCGGCCGCATGGTCCAGTCCGGCCCCCAGTTGAGGGAGTCGAGTTCGGTGTGGGGGAGGTCGAGTTTCTGGGCCAAGCGGCCGGCCATGGTGGTTTTGCCGGAGCCGGTGGTGCCTACGACGACGATTCGTTGGAGTGGCGGTTGCTGTGGCGATCGCTGTGGCAGTTGCTGTCGCATAGGGCGATTTTACCACAGGGAAGGGAGGGGGAATGGGGAAAGGGGAAGGGGGCAGGTAGCGGGCCCACAGGAGTGGGCGGCTGAGAGGAACTCGGCGGGATAGGGGAACAGGTGGCAAGTAGCATGTGGCTGGCCCAGAGGACTGGGCTTGGCCGATAGGAAATCGGCGGCGGGCAGGCAGCAGGTAGCAAGTAGCAGGTAGCATGTGGCTGGCCCAGAGGACTGGGCTTGGCCGATAGGAAATCGGCGGCGGGCAGGCAGCAGGTAGCAAGTAGCAGGTAGCATGTGGCTGGCCCAGAGGAATGGGCTTGGCCGAGAGGAACTCGGCGGGATGGGG
>JBARZW010000112.1:0-6410 GCA_049650305.1 Promineifilaceae bacterium (SeqCode) | reverse complement strand
CCCGTAACAATGGCCACTTTTCCTTCTAGCGTGAGTTTCATATGATCTCCAGTCTACGAAGTCCGGCTCGATTTAATCGAATGCCTGTTGCCTGGTCGCAGATGATATGCAAAAGGGCTCGTTGATTGTTCATGCTGGCTATTATCAACTGATTGTCATGAGTATACGACACTCGCTCAGGGTTACATTGGCAATGTCATTCAGCCTGAGTGTTTCTACCATCAGTTCGAAACCCACCAGGGAACACGACAAATCCAGAAAAAGGAGGTAACCGCCGGCCTGCCTTATGACATTCCTGGATTTCAGACTCAAAAATGATCTTTGTTGCATAGTTGGTAGCCATACTTTTGCGACATTGGGGGTTGATTGATTCAACAGTAAGGCGGTATCCGGGTTTCCTGGGAAAGTTCCTCTTCCGGTATAAGGTTCGATAACGGATGGTTGATATAGATAGTCCCCGAGGATTCCGGCCTATCGTGACTATGTCAACGTATCATACAGATGAGGCAGGGGTGAGATTGGTGAATCGGACAGGGTAATGGCAGCCCGAAGCTCCTTGTTGGCTTGGGCACTGCTGTTCTGATCTTTCGCGTAGATGGTGCCGAGCAAATCACCGCGAGCGATCTGGTCCCCGACTTTGACCGGAACTACCATGCCTACGGAATGGTCGATCGACTCTCCCTTGATCTTGCGACCCGCTCCAAGCCTGACACAGCTCCATCCAATTGCACCCGCATCGATACTAGCAATATAGCCGCTCCGATCGGAAAAAACCGGTTCGATATTCTGCGGCTGGCGAAATTCGTCCGGATTGTCGATCAGTCGCGCATCACCGCCTTGGTAGGTTACCATGGCCTTGAATTTAGCTAACGCTCGTCCGTCATCGCGCGCTTCCGTTAATAGTGTCCTGGCTTCCCCAAGTGTCTGCGCCTTAGCCGCTAATAACAGCATATGACCGGCTACTTCCAGACAATGGGCCCATAAATCGGGCGGACCATTACCTTTCAATGTTTCGACAGCCTCTTTTACTTCGAGCGAATTACCTATCGCGAAGCCCAAAGGCTGGTTCATATCGGCCAGGAGGGCCACCGTTTGTCGTCCAGCGTCTTTTCCTATGCCAACCATAAGCTTTGCCAGTTCGCGAGCTTCATCCAAGGTAGACATGAATGCGCCGTTGCCAAGCTTTACATCGAGGACAATGGCGTCAGCTCCGCTTGCAAGCTTTTTCGACATGATGGAAGCAGCAATCAACGAGCTATTGCCTATTGTTCCGGTAACATCGCGCAATGCATATAGCTTTCCATCTGCTGGGGCCAGACGCGCCGTCTGACCGGAGAGTACGAGACCTATGTTCGCAAGCTGTTCCTTGAATCGTTCTATCGTTAGATTGGAGGTCCAGCCTGGAATAGACTCCATCTTGTCGAGCGTGCCCCCGCTGGAGCCCAAGCATCGACCGCTCATCTTGCCGACAGGTACACCGCAAGCTGCTACAGAAGGAAGCACGATCAAAGAGGTCTTGTCTCCAACACCACCAGAGGAGTGCTTGTCGACGATAAATGGCGCTACATCATGCAAATCGAGCTGGTCTCCGGATTCTGCCATCGCCGTTGTCAGATCAACCGTCTCGCGTTGGTTCATACCCCGGATGTATATCGCCATGATCAAGGCTGCTGCCTGGTAATCCGGAATCTCTCCGGCAGTATAGGCCTGTACAAACCAGTCGATCTGGCTTCTTGAAAGCTCTCCCCCATCTCGTTTTATCTCAATTATCTCGATCATTGCCATGGTAGTGTTTCCTCAGAAACCGGTCACGAAGCGACCTATGAAAACGTCGTCTTACTCAACCTCTGAGTGCTCTTCAAATTGACCCGAGTGCGGGCGAGATTATAGCATTTACTCTGACGGACCGAAACTTGTATAATGCAGCAGCTCAGGGTGAACAACGACTATGGGGACACCAGGAACTCGTTTCGAAATGAGGAACCAAGGATCCATCATGCAATTACCAGAAGTTCGGACCGGCGTCTGGGGAACTGTGAAACGAGTCAAGGGCCGTCGGTTTCGAGGGGCATCATCAACGATACATACCAGCATACTACGAGGAGATTATGGCTGAAAGGGTAGATCTACTCCTGACTGGAGCAACCGTTATCACGATGAACGAGGATTTCGATGTTTATCCCGTTGGGGCGGTCGCGGTGAAGAATGACAGTATCGTCGCCGTCGGGCCGGCCGACGAGATCGCTGCTCACTACCAGGCGGTTGAAACAGTCGGATGCAAAGACCAGGTAATCATTCCCGGTCTGGTCAACGCCCATACCCATGTGCCCATGACCCTCTTGCGCGGTCTTAATGACGATCTTCGATTGGACGTATGGCTTGGTTATTTGATGCCGCTTGAGCGGGAGTTCGTCACGCCCGATTTCGTGAAACTCGGCACACAAGTGGCCTGTGCCGAGATGATTCGATCGGGTGTTACCGCTTTTGCGGATATGTACTACTATGAAAACGAGGTTGCCGAGACGACGGCAGAGATCGGACTGCGGGCGCTACTCGGCCAGACGATAATGATCTTTCCCACGCCGGACGCCGAGAGTTTTGAAGATGGTTTGATCCTCTGCCGGCGAATGATAGAACGCTGGATTGATCACCCGCTGATTCAACCGGCCGTCGCGCCCCATGCCTGGTATACGGCAACTCCTGAATTGATGCGTGCATGTGCCGACTTAGCCCGTGGATTCGATGTGCCGATCCATACTCACATAAGTGAAACAGCGCTGGAGGTCGATAATTGCCGGAGCGAGCATAATATGCCCGTCGTACCCTGGAATGCCCAGCACGGCATTCTCCAAACCAAACTGCTGGCAGCCCATTGCGTCCATATAGATAGAGGTGAGATGTATGATCTGCAAAAAGCCGGTGCGGGTGTGGCCCACTGTCCAACGAGTAACTTGAAGCTCTCGAGTGGCATAGCCAAAGCTGGCCAGATGCTGGAGATGGGATTGAATGTCGGAGTCGGTACGGATGGACCGGCAAGCAACAACGACCTCGATATGTTTGAAGAGATGCGGCTCGCCGCCTTGTTAGCCAAAACGGTAAGCAACGATCCCACGGTGCTTCCCGCGCGTCAGGCGCTCGAGATGGCCACTATCACCGGTGCGCGCGCCCTCCATATGGCCGATCTGACCGGAAGTCTGGAAGCCGGGAAACGGGCCGATATAGCGGTCGTTGATGCCACTCAAATTCATAATTGGCCCCACTTTCACAATCACGACGAAGCGATCTATTCGCGGCTCGTTTACGCTACCAAGAGTAGCGATGTGGCTCATGTTTTGTGCAACGGCCAATGGCTGATGCGAGATCGCCAACTGTTGACAGTGGATCAGGAGCTCATCAAAGAACAAGCGGCCGTAATGGCTGCCAAGATCGATGCCTTCGTCATCCAGCGTGAATCAAGTCCCTACAATAAGCTCGTCCTACTGGCAGGCGTCCAGCGTCAGGAGAGTTTCGAGGTCCAAGTCAAGGTGCCATTAGCCGACGACAGCCAGATTTTATTGGTTTTGCAGGGCGATGACGTGGCGATCACGAAAAAATCCCATTACATGCAGTACGACAGCTATTTCCTATTTGAAGCTGATGATCCCGATGCCGCACGCCTGCGCTTTCGAGACGACGAATTCGTGGATGAGAAAGGTAAGATCTTCAAAGCGCGATCGCGCCTAACTCTCTTGGGTGAAGAACATTTGCAGGAATATCCGAATGCAGTGATGTTGTCTCGATCCCGTTGGCTGGCGCCAGCGGAGCAGAGCCTTCGTTTCTATCGAGAGTACTTCGCGCCAGATCAAGAAGTGGAAGTTCACAAGGAACGTCGCCGCTGGCGTATCATTTACCGGAGTACGGATTTTGCGGTGAATATCGACAGAGTACTCAGACCAGAGATCCCAGGCCAATTTCTGGAGATCAAATCACGGACATGGTCTCGTAGCGATGCCGAGCGCAAAGCCGCTTTAATCATCGAGCTGCTTGAGATGTTTGGCGTTGATATTGCGTCAGCTGAGACGAGAGACTATCCCGAAATGGCTTTGGGCGTCATTAACCAATAGCGATCATCTAGTTAAAAAGAACCCATGCTCTGAACGGAGAACGGTCCCAAACATTATTATCTCGGTTTTTCAACCGCCAAAGGACGGTTATCCGTCAACCAGAGTAAACAGGCTGGCGAAAGGCTTTACAAGGTCGATTCAATTATCAAAAAGGGTCTGGAATTTCATAACTGTGTTGAGATCCCCTTCGACTTTGACCTTCTGTTGGATGAAAGCGGTCATTGGATCCAATCTACCGGCGATCATATCTGCATAGTCAGACGCCTCCATGCGAATCGTCGACGTTGGATCGTCGATTGTCCCTTGCTCAACTGAGCAGTTTCCCCCGGCGACGCTCACGTACCACTGACCTCCCCCTTCACCGGACAGATCGAATTGAACCGTGGCGTCCATATCGCCAGCCTTCTCAACATTAAAGACATTCGGCATCTCATCAAACAATTTCGCTACTGAAGGCATTTCATTCTCCTTGATTATCCTGTGGTGGGATCGGAATAGTCAGGAAGTTAGGTAGCATTTCTACTCCCCAATCCCCGCCAGGTCGCTACGGTGTGCCTCATTAAACAATCAACTGCTGACGCTTCAAAAACATCCACAATACGCCAAAATTGGTGGCTCAACTATGTTCGGCAAATATGCCGTTCCCTGTTGCATTAGACGCCCCTGTATTTACAGGGCACCTGTAAAAAAGTATAACAGTGGGCAGGAGGGTGTCAACATTACAGAACCGAACAAGATATCCTGTTGTTATCTCGCCGAAACATATTTTGAAACAGATCGTAGAATGCCAAGAAGCATCTTATCAATGGCCGGACTTCGACGGTCCGGAGGTTCTGGCCTGACAGTTCATGGTTTACAAATACGACGAGGAACAACTCGATTCATTTGGTTAGCGACCTAAATGAAACGTATCACCCAACAGACTCGGCCAATCTGATATTTGGTCGAGAGATACGATGCTTACTGTGACCTATCTCCTTGAGGTGTATCGATGAAACCACGGACGAGATGGGCGACTTCAAAAATATTTCTCTTTACCGGTTTGGTCTTGCTGATAGCGGCCTGCTCTGGAGGGAGTGATCAGCCCGAGGATGGTTTGCGGTCAGGCAACTCAGATACGAACAAATATGACCAGTATCAGATCGTCACGCTGCTACCTCGCGACGCCATCCAGGCAATCGATGATCCTAAGTTTCTGAGCCTAGCCGAAACCAACAAGAGCTATTAGCCGCAGGAGATGATCCTCGGCGTTGAGCTTAATGGCGATGCTCGCGCTTACTCCGTTCCATTCCTAAGTTCACACGAAATATTGAATGATTTTGTGGGCGGCGTACCCATCGCCGTTACCTGGTGACCGCTTTGTTTTACGGGCATCGTGTATGCTCGTGACATTGAAGGAAAGGAGTTATCGTTCGGAGTCTCAGGGAAATTAGTCCGCAATGTTCTCGTTATGTACGATCGCCAAACGGATTCGCTCTGGAGTCAGTTGTTGGGCGAGGTGATATGAGGTGAGCTGCAAGAAACCAAGCTAGAGTATCTTCCATCCTGGCACACGACCTGGGAACGATGGAAAGAAATACACCCAGATACTCTGGCTCTCCAGAAGGGTTTTAGTGGCAGTCGAGATCCATACGCATCCTACTATTCTTCATCGTCGATAGGTGTGACTGGTGAGACTATTCGCGACGACCGGCTACAAGCCAAGGAATTCGTGCTTGGCGTGGAGTTTAATGAAAGGACTATAGCATACCCCTTCTCCTCTCTGAGTATTATTCCTCTCATCAACGATACTGTGGCAGATCACGCGATCTTGGTTGCGTTCGACAATGAAACCCGAAGCGGGCAGGTTTTCGATCGACGGCTTGGGGATCAGCTACTGACCTGTACTCTATCGCATGAGGATCCTATCATGGTGGTTGACTCCAAAACAGGTAGCTCATGGGACCCGTTAACCGGTATTGCCATCGATGGGCCCATGGCCGGAAATAGGCTAGAGCGGATCAAGAGTACCGCCGTTTTCTGGTTTGGCTGGAAGGATTTCCACCCTGATACGATGGTTTACAACGCGTCTGGGTAATCAATTCCTGCGGTTGTCACTTACTATAACCTGCCACATTGTCGCTAGCCCTTCGAGTGGCGGTTGAGACCGTTGCCTCATAATCCAGGTATCTTGCCCCCGTAATTTGCCACATTAACGGCTCCTTACTAGTTTGGAGCTAGATCCCCGTTGTGCTAGAATCCCGCTCCTGGAAGAGCATAGACAGAACTGGTAGATGGCGGCGTTGGAAGACGGCCGCCATTTGTTTG
>JBARZW010000111.1:0-1729 GCA_049650305.1 Promineifilaceae bacterium (SeqCode) | reverse complement strand
CAACTGGTCCAACTTAGGCGAGATCTGCACGTAATTCACCTCTATCGGCAGGACGCCAGAAAAACCACCCAGATCCGCGCGGGCAACGATCATCCCATCCCAGGCGACGATCCCGTCCAGAGATTGGGTCACTATTAAGATTGCTTCGCCATCGACATCCGGCCCCCAGCCTTTGCTGCAGAGCGCGCTGACCGGGTTAGCGGCCGGATCCCACATGGAGAGAATTTCTCCATCCATGCCCAAACCGGTTGAGAGGTCAGGCAGCGTGTCTTCAAACAGGGGTGAGACCTGGAATAGGATCATTATTGGGATGATCCGATGGTTGCTTGTTAATAGGAGTACAAGCTGCCAGTATGACCAGTTGCATCATGATCAATAGGCGAATTCTGCTTTGACGCATTTCGTAGGTAAACTCCTTAGCCATCTTGACGCGACCAAACTTTCGTTAATTGCGCGATAACTGGCAGTGTATACAACGCAGGTGATGAAGGTGTGACCATCGCGTTACAATCTGGCAGAGTGTGTCACAGTTTTGTAACCTAAAGTCGCCCTTTTCTAGTCTAAATCGGAGTCGGTTTGCGGTTTGGTCGTGGCAAAGGTTTATTCACAACAGTATGAAGGTTTCTGGTATGGCCGCCGTGACGATTTCGTGCGGAAACGTGCGGTTCTGGCGACGGCGAAGCCCCGGAGTGGGGTGGGATCTATGGCGCCTTTCCGTTGTCGACCATGATGTGTTGGCGAGTGAATTCAATAGCAGGTCAAAAGCCGACCCCCGCTCTGTGCAACCATTATCAAAGCGATAAGGATGTGCTTGGTATCTTGGACTATTTTGACCTCCCACTGAATACGGCAGGCCATCTGCCGAACGTGTTACCGCCAACGCACAGGTCAAGATTCTGTTAACATCGAGGGAACCAATGACTCTCCTCGAAGAGCGGCCGTCGTAGCCCGGGCCCGGGCTGACCTCCCCACCAAATAGTCATCACTATCGGCAACTATGCCCGATGGCTGGGACAAAAGACGTCAAAAACCGCTGAAAAGTGAGCCTCTTCAGCGGTTTTCTTGTTCTCTGGAAGTCTTACGAGAAACGTTATGATACTGGCTTGATATTCTTGTTCACCTGGAAAAGATTCTGGGGGTCATACTTGCTCTTTAGTTGCACCAGACGCTCGAACTTCGCCGCCCCATAGGCGGCCCGCACACGGTCCTCACCGTCATCAGCACTGAGGAAATTTACATAGACCCCGCCCGAAGAGAAGGGGCGAATGGCTGTCCATAAATCGCGTGTCCATCGCATCTGCTTCTCGTTATCTCGCGGATCGGCCCAGCCGGTGTTAATGGCGACAACATACTCGGCATTGCGGTGACTCACTGCCATAGCCCCCTCATCATAGCGCTTGATTGCCCCGCCCAATTGGAACACAGCCAATCGAGTGTAGGGGGATGTCATATTGGCGGCAAATGCGACCAGGGTTTCAATCGCGTCATCAGCGATCTCTGTAATATATTCTGATTTCCAGTAATAATGCATGCCGCTTGGCTGCCCGGCGTCAAGCGACGAATTGTGTTCGGCGAAGAGTTTGGGCTTGATAGCATCGACAATTGGGGAGCCGAAGTCACGCAAAGGTTGCACCACACGTTGAGCTTCCTCGACATCCCCAATATAGCTGACAATGATAGCCAGCACGGGCTTGCCATGCAATTCTTCTGGGATAAAGGGTGCGGGCGG
>JBARZW010000110.1:0-101111 GCA_049650305.1 Promineifilaceae bacterium (SeqCode) | reverse complement strand
ATGACAGCTATGACGATGGCGGCAAGAAGGATAATCCAGAAGACACTTCCCAATATGAGCGACGTGATCTCGCTGGGTGGGGACGCAAGTTGTGGAATATCTGGAACGACCTCATTCAGCTGCACAGGGGGTCTTGGTTCGGTCGGCGTGACGCTCATCAAGCCTGAGAGAATGAAGTAGTAAATCACTGATATAATCGCCACAATCAATCCAACGATGAGGAAAGCTATCCAGCCAATTGCCTGAAACACACCTGATATGTCCACAGTTGAACTGATGGGTATAAACGCTGCCGTCAGAGCAATGATGAAGAGCAAAAGGAGGCTAGACCGGCGCCATGATTTGATGATCCGGTTCTCGATTGTGGCGCCTTCATATGTCCACCGTGCATTAAGCGCGGCGAGTCGACCCTCGCTCGCGAGCAAGAGACCCCCGAGAAAGTAGATCATTAACGCTGCGAGCATTTCGGGCTGCAAACCAATTCTCGAGAAGCTACTTATAGATCGAACCCCTGGATCGTTGTTGGTGATTTCAACGAGATCAAAAGTCGATATCCCCGCGCAGATAATCAGCATAGCTCCGCCAATGGCCCAATCTCGATAGTATCGCTGAAGAAGAGCATGCCGGTCAATAAGCAGCGGCGAGTATTCGTCTCCAAGCACACCAGACCTGCTCGACCTTTTCGATTGAGGAAGTTCTGACCGGTCAAGAGAAAGCCGGCTGAAAAGACGGGTCAAGCTCTGAGTTCTAAATATGACGAACAGAGTCAACAGGATAACCAATGCGAAGAAGCCGTCGATAACGGCTTCGGGGTGCCGGAGAATCCGGTAGAGATCAGATCGCCCGGGAAAACTGCTAGTTATAAGCCAGGAAAAGAGTCTTAAGAGGAACAAGGTAACAACTATTTCGGCTCCCCGGATCTTTATCGAGCTAGCAAAATGGTTTGGCTTCTTGAGCCACAGAGAAGTCAACGTCGATTCTACTGCTATGAAGATTGAGAATAGTAGAAGAAGATTCCAGGGCCAATCCGGCCATATCAACCGAAGAATCAGCAACAGTCCGGACACAAGGGCAACGACGGTCAAAGCGATGAGCAGCGGCCGCACGTTTACAGCTGTCTGTAAATTGGTCCTGTCAATACTCTCCGAGTCGTGGTCCATCATGCTGATGATAATAAATCAAGCTCTCTGGCGACTAGCTCTGTGAGAGCCCCGCCATCGGTCCAGGTCATTCTCCTTCCCGACATGATATGCTTGGAATCCCAGACTTCGAGCACGATCCCGGATTTGGCGGATATCTTTATAAGGCTCGACTATTATAAGCACAGGGTTATAGCCAGCCTTCACGAGTTGGTGCAAGGCGCTACAGGATTTCTCATCACCCGTCGGAGTGATGGCAACGATGTTTGTACCCCAATTAAGGCGAGTACAAGCACGAGGGATCCAATCTGAAAATGGTACGCTATCTTGTATCTCGATTCTGGCGAGTCTCTCCAGGACCTTCATGAGGTGCGCCCTGCCAGGCTTCGGTGGAAGTTGCCATGGCAGCTTTCGCCCTGGCTTTCGGTTCTCAAGGCCATTAGGTTTATCCTGCACCGGTTGAACTGACATCTGAAGACGGCCTGTCTCTTGCTCAAAGGAGAAGGATCCAAGCTCTTTCGAAGCGCCGAGGGGATCGATTCCATTGGTGGTTAGACCTACGGCCTGACGTTCCTCAGCCAGATAAACCGCCATAGATGCCGCGATTACGATCGCCCATTCGGGTCCATCATACCGGCTCTGCCGGCTGTATTCGCTGGGGTTGAGATTCAGGAGTAAAAGCGTCTCTAATGATTTAACAGGTTCGAATGTCCGGACGAGGAGCTCATCACTATGAGCACTGACCTTCCAATTAATATGTCTGATAGAGTCACCAGAGTGGTAGTCGCGTGTACCAATTGGGCGGGCAGGATCTTCAAAAAAACGGTGACGGGTGGGTATTAATCCGTAGGGCAAACGTGAAGGTAGCCCGAGTTGGCTGAAGGGAATAATTCTCGGGAACACGGTGAGATAGTCAGCTGGAAGCCGGTTAGTCAATTCGCGGATTCCGAAGTAGTCGCCTGCAGAAATTATCAGAGGACCAAGGCGATAGAATCCTCGTTTCATGGCTTTCACTTGGTAAATCATGATCTTCGATTCCCTGGAACGAAATGCCATTACTCTATTAGCGCCCTGACCGATCATCAAAACCGGGGGGACACTCTCGACAGCTCGAAGCCAGGGAATGGGGAGCCAGCTCTTATTGGTGATAGTTACCTGAACCTTAACTCGTTCACCAAGAAACGCGTTCTGGTTATAGAGACGACTTAGCTTGACGTTGCGTACGATCCTGGGAGTTATCAGTTGGCCAGTAATGTATACACCAAGACAAACGTAGACGATGTAGTAGATGAAGTCAACCCGAAATAGAAATGCCACTGCGAGCAACGCAATGGCTAATATCAGAAGGTCACTCATCAGAGACCCAGAAAGGATCAGCCATGTTATCTTTAAGTAGGATATTGATTACCGAATACTCAGCCCTTACGGAGGTCACCTATCTCCAATTCCGTCTCATCAAGCGCTGTAGCGATGATTTTGTTGATAGTAACACCCCGAAGCGCGCTCTCCGGGTGCACGATGCAACGGTGGGCGAGAATCGTCGGCGACAAGACCTTCACATCATCGGGAAGGACATAATCTCGCCCCTTTATGGCCGCGTAACCTTGCGCTGCTCTGAATAATCCATGGCTACCGCGGGGGCTCGCTCCCAAAAGTAGGTCAGGATGATTGCGGGTAGCCGATACGAGCCTGACGATATAATTCCTGACTGTCTCATCCACGTGGACATCCCAAATGCTATTCGCTAATTCTGGAATAGTATCCCCATCCACGACCCGCTCAAGAGTATCGATTGGATGATCCTTCCGCAGATTAATTAGCATCTGCCCTTCAGTCTTTTCATCCAGATAACCAAGGGTGATTCGCATGAGGAAGCGGTCGAGTTGGGCCTCTGGTAAAGGGAATGTGCCTTGATACTCAATGGGATTTTGAGTCGCCATCACCAAGAATGGGCGATTTAGATGTCTGGTAACGCCATCCACGGTTATTTGCCTCTCCCCCATGCTTTCCAGGAGCGCTGATTGGGTTCTTGGCGTAGCTCGATTTATCTCATCGGCGAGCAAAATGTTTGAAAATGCCGGGCCGGGCACAAAATTGAAAGATTGAGTGCTCCGGTTGAAGATGGATACGCCAGTCACATCGCTTGGCAGGAGATCGGGTGTGCACTGGATACGCTTGAATTCAACGCCGAGGGATTTAGCGATAGATCTGGCGAGCATCGTCTTGCCGGTACCAGGAACATCCTCCAATAAGACGTGTCCTTCGCAAATAAGCGCCACAACCATCAGTTCGATTTTGTCTCGTTTTCCTATGATCACGCGTTCGACGTTGTCGATAATATCCAGTGCAAATCGTTGGACTTCATCCATATTTGTTCACTCTTGACGAGAAGCTTAGCCTGATCTGGATGGCCACCTGTAGTTCTGAGATTATTCGCTTCCGCAGTCGTCTAACGCCCTCACCGCTAGATAAGCAAGGGAAAATCGGAAATGTAGCAGTATAATAGCACACATGGGGGAGACATCGATTATTGGGCAGTGATGTTACGTGAGGCAAAAATCCCTGCGTATGCGTCTCAAAAACCTAACGACGAAATACCTCAGATGTTGGCGGAACCCGGGTCGCCAGCTAGGCTTTGCGCCTTGTTCACAGCTAGCTAGCCAAAGGAATTAAATTGCCACGCACTGCAGAATTTAACGTTCAGTTGGCAAATGACTTGGCCCGACTTGAGTCATATAACAAACATCTCTACAGGCCCAACACGTATCTTCATAAATGGTGGGCTCGAAGATGTGGCACTACCTTCCGCCTAATTCTCAAGCATCTGGTAGCAAAAGAGTGGCAAAACGGATACTACGAGAGCGGAGGCCTAGAAGGAAAAGTCGTACTCGATCCGATGATGGGTGGCGGGACTACTCTGCACGAGGCAATCCGGTTGGGTGCAAATGTTATCGGATTCGACCTTGACCCAATTCCTGTCATTCAGGCAAAGGCTTCGTTGTCAGATACTGAATTACCCGGGCTCGAATTAGCATTTACGAAGCTCCACATCGAACTGCATGAAATTCTCGCACCGCTGTTTACGGCCTGCTGCCCGAGTTGTTCCAGAGAGTCGAAACTGCGATACATGCTTTACGGACAGAGACGCCGGTGTAGTTGCGAAGATATCATCATGGTCGATTCATTGCTGCTGCGTGAGGAATCGGATGGTCGACGAATCTGCCTGTGCCCAACTTGCCATTCGGTTATTGAAGCTGGCAGCCAATGCGATTGCTCGTTCGTGGGAAGCAGACCCCGGTTGGTCGTAAAAGGATCAAGAAATTGCTCTCATTGCGGTAAACCGTATCAGGATAGAAAAGATTTGCCGCTTTTCAAACGCTATGCGCCTCTGGTTAAGATCAGCGATTGTAGCGAACACGGCATGCTTTTTGGATCCATAGATGCTCATGATCGTGCGCTTCTTGAAAAAGCTGACGGGCAACGAAAATATGTTCGCTTCGATGAAACTCTAGAGGTACTGGAAGGTCCAAAAAGCTCAGTTTTGATTCGGAAGCGAATTAGGACATACGCCGACCTTTTCTCTAGCCGGCAAATTCTCTACCTGCGGCATGCTATCGATCTTCTGCGGAAGATGGATAATCCAGAACGACGGTTTCTCAGCCTCCTGGTTTCAACATCACTCGAATTCAACTCCATGTTGTGTGGCTATAAAGGGGCCAGCAAACGCCGCGCCGGAGCGATACGTCATTCTTTTTCACACCATGCTTACTCATTTCCACACACTGCTCTCGAGGCGAATCCGGTTTATCCGGCAAGGACTTCTGGGACGCTGGAAAGGTTATTCTATGATCGCGTGCAGAAGGCAAGGCGTTGGTCATTGAACCCACGCGAGCGCGTTCTTGGAGCGAAATCGGCAAAGTTTCAAGATATCAAGGGCGAAATCGACCAAGGCGAGGAGGTACACGAGGCGTCAGAGCTCTTGGTTGGACAGCGACGATTCCTTGTGCGTCAAATCTCAGCGACGAAGTTGCCTCTAGACGATGGCATGGTTGATCTCATTGTGACCGATCCACCGTACTATAACAGCGTCCAATATGCGGATCTATCGAGCTTCTTCCGGGTTTGGCTAAAGCAAATGATTGGTGAGGAGGGGGAATCTGATATCGACTGGGACTATAGTCTAGAGGGTAACCCTGTTCCATCACAACGTACTCCCAGTGGTCGTGGTAGAGGTGAACGCTACCTGCAAATCATGAGCCAGATCTTTCTCGAATGCCAGCGCGTTCTGAGGAAGGACGACGGACGACTAGCCTTCACGTTTCATCATTGGGATCAACTAGCATGGGCATCCCTTGCGAAGGCGTTAAAGCGCGCGAGATTCGGATTGGTGGAGTTCCATATAGTCCACTCCGAGAATCCAATCTCGGTTCACATAGCCAATATGCGGGCGCTGACGGATGATGCGATCCTCATACTAGCTCCATCTCAATCAGAGTCTTCTGGCTCTTGGATCAAGCCCACTGAGATCAGCTACGAGTCCAGCTCACATTTCAGTCGCGATTGCGCGACTTTACTGGGCTGGATGCTTAGTTCCGATCTTAAAGAGAGCCAAATCGGCCAGATCTGGGAGCAGATGCTGCGAGTTCGCTGATATGCGGCAAATCGAACCAGAAAGCAAATAGAATCGGTTTTTGTTAACCTGCCAGGAAGGATTCGAGATTTTCTTTGCTGATGCGATAGACTTTGCCGATCATGCGTGCTTTGAGATCCCCGGCTTCGATCGCCTCCACGATATCAGACTCAGATACCTGAACGAATTCGGCGGCTTGCGCCGGAGTCATTACAGATGGCATCTGGCTTGCCGCGGCGGCTTGTTGCTGCGCTGGTTGCTGGGTGGTCTGCTGCTGTTGCTGCATCGTCTGCTGTTGCTGAATTGCCGACAAGCCCATCATCCCGATCCCCAGTTCGCCAAGACCGCTCCCTGATCCACTCTCGGCTGCCGCCATACCAACATCTAGCGTCTTCATCTGGCTATAGCTTGTCCCATAGCCCATGCGCGTTACGACTTCTAGCGAGTCGGGGTGCAATCCCATTCTAATGTTGAAGTCAATGAGCGACATGCCTATCGCATCGAAATCGGTCTGCAACATGCCGATGAGGATATCGTTTAGGTCTTGAGAGAATGACTGCAGCTGGGCAGGTCCAAGATTTTTCGCGATAGCTAGCTCACTTAGCTTATCCTGCATCATGACGCCCAGCATGGGATCGAGACGGTCTTTTAGCTGTGGCAGTCGAACGCTATTTCGGAAGGCATCCATCGCCATTAAAAAACGCCAAGGTTCTTTAACCTTGGACACATAGGTTCCATTCCCGATAATGGCGCTTGCGCCTGGGGGACGGTTGACGTGTTCGACGATAATCGGCCCTGTGGTTCCCCATTTAAAAGTCATGTCGGTTGTCTTGAGGAAGAAGACATCGGCCGTAAAGGGAGTGTCACCGCTAAAGGCGGCGCCAACAATCTTTTCCAGTAGGGGGAGGTTAGCCGTCGTAAGAACATGAGTACCGGGCTGAAAGGTTCCCAGCGCCTCTCCACTCCGGACGAAAACAGCGGTCTCACCCGGATTCACGATACACGGCGATCCCAATCGTATATCGCCAGGTCCACCCTTTGGAAATTTCTGAACGATCTCATCTCTTAGCCAGGGTTCTGCAATAACTCGGTCGAAAATTCGGGGCATTTCTTTATCTCCTCACCTAATTTTGTCTATGGACAATGGGTGTTCCGAATATACGTACAGTAATTCCAACTGTAAGAAGGCACGAAGTTCCAGTAAATCGACGTCTAATACCGTTAAGATACCCCGGAAAGGATCTCCTGACGCGAATCGAAAGTCGTGTTCGCCTCCCTTAGGGTACCATCGAGCGTCCGAATAGCATTGTCGATATCTCCGTCGTCGAGAGTTGCACTCTCAACCAGGTCGACGTCTGCACTGATTTGTTCGGAATAGGCGAGCATAGACTCGTCGAAAGCGTATATCCCGGCTAGGTCGTCTTCCTTGATCTTAACCGCATCGAAGAAGCCAGCATAGCCTTGCGGAGCATCTCGCACCTTGCCGATTAAACCCATGAGTCGGGTATCCGCTCGACCTAGAGATT
Organism: Promineifilaceae bacterium (SeqCode); assembly: GCA_049650305.1. GTDB lineage: Bacteria > Chloroflexota > Anaerolineae > Promineifilales > Promineifilaceae > UBA11865. Next base: position 93,816 of record JBARZW010000110.1, on the reverse strand, counting down.
CAGCATGATCCATCGCTTTCACGATGTCGCGACTAAGCTCCTGGTGTACGTTAGATAATGTCAGTCTTGAGGCTTCGAGTCTAGAAGCGATTGTTTCGCGAAGAATCTGGTCAGCTTCACGCCTGCGACTCTTCTCAATATAGCCTCTGAAGCCCGGTATTTTTCCGGCCAGATCGCCCAGAGTGGAGGACTCATCCTGGATCTTGCCGTACATATCTGGCATCGGCTCTTTCTTCATCTCGATATTCTCCTTTTTGGCGAGGTTAAGGGCTCATCCAAACAACGATTTGACACCTTCTAAGTATAGCACACGTTGATATTCATGGTTACCGGGGCCTGGCGTCGCTGCTATCAAGCCATTTGCCAAATATGCGATCTAGCGTTCCACTTGACCTGAGTTTTTCAAAGCTATCATTGAGATGAATGAGAAGGTCATCATCCTCGCTGCGAACAACCAGTGCATATGGCTCCGTTGTTATAGTCTGATAACCAGTTTCAAGATTGGGTGAATACGCTGCGAATAATCGCCCGGAAACGCTATCAACGATTGCGACGTCAGCATCTAGATTGATCACAGCCTCAAGTGCCTCCTCGACACTCTTGTAAGGTGTCACAACCAGATTCATTTTATTTCGTTTCCATTGATTGGCAAGAGTGTGTCCTTCAGCGCCTAATTCAACAGCAATGGTAGAATCTTCTATTTCGTTCGGATTATTGAATTTCTCTCCTGCCCGCGATACCAGAATCTGACCGGCATCGAAATAGGGAATACCATATGAGAAGTCCTTGGTTTTTTCCGGTAGAACCACCAAGGCAGACATCAGTATGTCGACTTGGTCTGTATATAGAGCGTCATATAGGCCATCATAGCCGAAGTATGAGATGCTCACTCGCAGATTTAAATCATTGGCTAACGCATTGATAAGGTCAACATCGATTCCTTGGAGTTCGCCGCCCTCCAGTGATTCAAACGGAGGATAGGTGGGATCTAAACCAACGCGTAGCGTTCCAGAGTCCTGTATTCGTTGCCACGTATTTGAAGAATCGTTACAGGCGCTAACGATACCGATGGCGAGTAGAAACAGTGAGCTCGTAAGAATCAAGCGTCGGAAGCACTCAATAACCGAATGCATAAAAATGTTTCGCGTCTTTCTTTTCAAGGTTCACTGGATACATCTCAAACGGCCTGATGAGTGTCGTCCGGAAACATCCGGATAATAGCGCCACACCACCTAAGAAACCGACATTTCAGGGCCGTCAAAACTCAAAGACACTGGAGGATGAATTACAATACGCAAGCAAGCCTGATGACACCAATGTCCGTGCCCTCCGCCATATTGATATTCAGTAAAAAGTGCGAACGGAGCGATATCATTGCCTTAGACTTGTTGATAACAAAAGCATCACCAGAATTCAGGATTATTATATTCATCCATTTGATGCCCGTTGAACTTCTACTTCTGAAAGTTCAAGCCTAGATTGGAATTAGAGTTGAAATTCGATAGGAATGTGTGCAAGGAATGGTTGAAGGTCCTTAGCAAGTCCCCTGAGGACGAATCAAATGCTTGACATAATATTATATTCGTCCCTCAATATGCTGTGAATCAGTCCAATCATGATAAAGACGCAGCGATAAAGGAGAATCAGGGTCGCGTTCTCTAGTTTCCGCTGAAGTCTTTTAAGGCGTCGTAAATGGGTTTGTTAACAAATTCTGGGGTGAGCAATGTATAGTAATCCATGTAGCTTTTAGTTGGGGCAGGGTATCTAAATGACCAAATGGCCATCATTTCGACAAACGGCCAATTTTGTTCTGCATACTTAAGGGCGTCTAGAGTGTATTGAATGCGTTGAGCAGGTGTGACAGCTAACGTCCACCGGGGATGATCGTTCCAGCCCGTTTCTGTGACGAAAACTCGAGAGTCGTCGTCTCCATGGTTTGTCATGACTTCTCGAACGAGTTCGACACGCCGGAAGTTCAAGAGATCGTTGTCTGGTTGGTCGTCAGGCGGCGAGGTCAGACCATAGGCATGGACGGCCAGGCCGTCGAAATAACTTGCCGCTCCAAGCTCATACATCTCGTTCAAATATTCTAAATCCCCGTATCCCCATGGAGAGCTATCCGGTTCCAGAGTTGGGGCCAGAGCCCCTGCCAATACCTTCATGTCGGGATTTGCTTCTTTTACAGCCGGATACACAATCCGGAGAAGATCAACATAATTCTGAGCCGGCGTTTTCTGGTATCCCCACTCAAAACTGAGATTTGGTTCGTTACCAACGATAATATAGTCAACTTTTCCCTGGTATCTCTCGCTGAAAGCAGTCGCATAATCGGCGAAATGTTGATAGCTGTCAGAATCAAGGTAAGTAAGGGGGGTATCGGGTGGCCTTGCCCAGCCAGGTGTTAAACCTAGACGAGCGATGATAGTCAGACCTTGATTGCGAGCATGCTCGACCACGTGGTCTGGGTGATCCCAGGCAAAAGTACCATCTTCGGCGTGATAGTAAGCCCAAGGAAAAAACTCGACTATCCAGCTACCTCCCATTTGACGCACAAGCTCCAAGCTTCTCTTTATCTTCCACACTTCAACTTCATCGGACAGCCTTGTGTGAACGCCTAAAATCTGGTGATCGCTGCGAACCGTCTGGGCTGGCCCAAGAGTGACAAGATCTGGTGCCGGCTGAAGCGAACTGATGATGAGAAGAGCGATTGATAGTCGGATGGCCGGTAAGAATCGTATTTCCTTACCAAAATATCGACGTGGAGTCACAGGAATCCTGATTGGCCAATAAGAGTAAGGGCCGAATCCATTTCTTGATGGTAATAGTCGGCCCACCAATCCAGCTGGTTGGCGATAGCCTCGATCCTGACATGGTTCGGTGCACTGCGATCTGGAAGAGGTACAGGCGGCATTTCAGCGACACTGTATTCCATTCGACTGAACAATTCAGTACGTAATTGGATGTTGAGCAGCTTATTTTGAAGATCGTGAACGAGGACCGGGAGATCACTGTCGTTACAGACGATCAGCGATCGCGGAAGCGTGTCGATCAATATGTCGGAAGGAAGTCTGGCTAGATCACGAAGTATACGCCAGCGGTTAATCTCCATATCAGATAACAGGTCTACACCCCAGGCAAGTTCGAAGGTACCTAGAGTAAAATCAGCCGCCCTTTCGAGCTGTAAAACCAAACGCAGCTGAGCAGGTGTTGTCAAACGAAGACCTCGGTATTCACCAGCGATTCTGCTGGCAACGGAACGCCAGTCAGTGGAAGCTATGCGATCTGCAAGTTCGTCCGCTGGAAGGTCTGGAAGAACGAGAAGCAGGCGATTATCCATGGAGTAAACGGACAACAGGACTTCTAAGACGGGTGCAGTCCTTGATTCTTCGTTTGCGTTCCAGGCCAGCCCATCATAGCGTCCGACCTGGTAAGCAGTATACCTTTGAACGCCAGAATAGATTTTTGCTGGAGGGTCTGCTGGGGAATAGTCTTCGGCCAGATACTCCTTGGCTAGACAGCGAAGAGAATTAACTGCTCTATCTGATTCTTGTTGTGAAATCATGGTCGGCGCGAGAACCGCGGAAGCCCGCATAGTTTCGCTAGCTATCCTTGCCAGAAGTTCAATCGGATCGGGAATAGGGTAGTCTGTTAGCAAAGATTCACCAGCGAGTTTCTCGCCAGTGGCGACCAAATCATAGGCCAGGATTGGATCTAATTTAAGGTGCCTGAGGAAACTTGCTCTTCTGGCGACAAGGGGAACTTGACCAAGTTCTGCACTATGTAATCGCCATACCTGCCGCAAGGCCTGGCTGACATCTTGCATTCGTGTATTGTCACTTATCACAACGAGGAGGTTAATACCATCAGGAGAGGTGCAGTAGGTGCAAGCAGATATTCCACCGAAACTGTAAAGCGCCGTTAAATGGTCACCTAATGCACGTTGCAAAGCGCCTAGCACAGCATAAATGGCCTTTATATCCCGATTACTCCTCACGTCCAAAATTATACCCCCCGGCGATTGGAGGTGCGAATGATGCCGTCTATCGCTCGGAAGGTATAATACCGTGAATGAGGAGGTAGAATTGACCCGAGTATTCTTAACGGGCGCCACTGGATTTGCCGGTTCACATCTTGTTGACTCGCTGCTCGATGACGGCTACGAAGTCTACGGCCTGGTTCATCCCGCATCAGGCCACCAACCGCCGCCGGAACATGAGAATTTTATCCCGATCATCGGTGATTTGACCGATCTGGCGGGGCTTAAGTCGGCCTTTTCCGACGTGAGACCATCTATTGTTTACCACCTGGGTGGCATCGCATCACCCGCTCAATCATGGAAAAACCCGGCGCAGACACTGGCCATAAATGCCGGCGGAACAGCTAACGTGTTAGAAGCAGCCCTGATTTGCGGAAAGCCGAAAGTTATTGTGGTAACCAGTGCTCTTCTCTACAGTTCACTGAGAGAATCCGATTTACCTATAGATGAGGAGACCCCTCCAAGTCCATCCCATCCTTACGCCGTAAGCAAATGGACCGCCGGGATCTTGACCACCTTGTATTGGAGGCGATACTCGCTGCCGGTAATAGAGGCCAGGCCATTTAATCATATAGGACCACACCAAGCCCGGGGTTTTGTCGTGCCAGATTTTGCGAGCCAACTGGCGAAGATCTCGACTGGCGAGTTGGAACCAGTTGTTAAGGTGGGCAACTTACGAGCAGAGCGAGATTTCACAGATGTGAGGGACATCGTCCGCGCCTACAGGATGCTGGCAGAGTCAGGCACACCTGGTCAGCCTTACCTTGTTTGCTCTGGAACATCTATATCAATCCAGCACATACTGGATACTTTGATCAAGATCTCAGGGATAGATGTTGAGGTCGTCAAAGATCCAGATCGCTACCACTCGCTCGAGACGCCAATGATCTACGGAAACAACGCAAAGATTAATAGGGATACTGGTTGGCAGCCGACTATTTCCCTCGAGCAGTCGCTCTCTGACGCCTATATAGAATGGCGGGCTCGCTATAAATGAGCAAGAATAAAGAGCGGATCGACAGGCTCGTTTTGGAAAGAGGTCTCGCGAATTCTCGTTCAAAAAGCCAGGCGATTATTATGGCTGGAGAAGTGTTGGTAGATGGTCAACCGGTAACCAAATCTGGCCATATGGTGTCTAAAGACGCCCAAATCGAAATCGTCGCAGCGGCACCCTACGTGAGCAGGGGTGGCTATAAGTTGAATGCCGCACTGGATCTGTTTCATATTGACGTCTCGAATTCAGCCTGTGCCGACGTGGGTGCGTGCACGGGAGGATTTACAGACGTACTCCTCCAACGGAACGCGTCTCGCGTCTATTCCATCGACGTTGGTTACGGACAACTTGATTGGAAACTGCGGCAAGATAATCGCGTTATCATAATGGAAAGAACGAACGCTAGATATCTGGATTCGCTGCCTGAAAAAGTGACTTTTGTAGCTGTTGACGTGTCATTCATCTCACTAAAATTGGTTCTACCGTCCGTAGTTGGTTGGCTAACTCAACCTGGTGAGATTGTCGCATTGGTCAAGCCGCAATTTGAGGCCGGGCGAAAGAACGTAGGGAAAGGTGGCATCGTACGAGATTCTGGGGTTCATCGACACGTGCTCGTAGACCTCCTGGAATGGTCAGTGAAACAAGACCTAAATCCATTGGGTTTGATCCGCTCACCCATAACCGGATCAGGTGGGAATGTCGAGTTCCTTCTGCGACTTCAAATGGGGCGGAGCGACTCGGTTTCGATCGATGGACTTCTGGAGGGAGTTGGTCTCGGAGCTAGCCGGGATGAAATTGGCCCTAGCTGTTCATTGTCTGGATAAAACGAATGTGCTCATTCTACCGAAGCTTTCATTTACTCAATTTACATCCGAAAATCATGAGTCACGTTCAAAATGAACCAAACTGAGCCGGGTATAAATATCTCCGTTTCACTAATTGGCATATTTCTATCGAAGAGGATAGGTCCTATAGCCTTGTTGTTTTTAGCGCCATTTGCCCTCCTAGCGGGGGTGTTTGTCGTAACAGCCGCCGGAAATAACAGACTTCCGACAGGGTTGGTCGAACAGCAAGAGGATCTTTTTAATATAGATCTCGTTGGTCATATCGGTGGTCCCGCAAACTCTGTGGACCTTGGTGATGGATACGCCTATGCTGGGTATTCTAACGAACTGGCAGTGATGGATATCACCAATGAACCAGATCGAGTTGGCTATACCCTTGTACAGACAAAGATCGAAGCCGTTTTGTATTCAGATGGCTACGTTTACATTGCTGCCGGAAACTCTGGTCTTTGGGTTGCGGACGTAACTAATCCTCAAAGACCGGCGTTGGTTGGGCATATCGACACAACTGGGTATGCACATGAATTATCCAAAGCAGGGAACATTCTGTATGTCGCCGACGGTGCTGGTGGGCTTCGCGTATTTAGCGTGATAGATCCGGCTTCACCCCTCGAAATCGGATCAGTTCTTTTACCAGCACATGCATTGGGCGTGGCATCGTCAGGTCGCTATGCCTATATAACCATGGCCCAACGAGGCCTCCAGGTTGTTGACGTCATTAATCCGAGTCTCCCGGTGTTGTTGGGTAGCTTTGATACAAACGGCATCGCGGGTGACGTTGTGGTGCGCGATCAATGGGCCTATATTGCAGACGGAGCGGGAGGTCTACAAATCGCTGACATTAGCGATCCAGATATGCCCACTGGCATTTCTGGTCTGCTGTTAGCCGGAGTAGCATCGGATCTCGCATTGGACGGTGATTACGCATACGTCGCGGCCGATAGCGCCGGGTTGAGAATCGTTAACGTCTCAGATCCCTACAATCTGATCGAAGTTGGTTGGCTGGGCTCATCCAGCCACTCCGTCTCCATAGCCAAGTCTAACCATATGGCTTATCTGGCCGATTGGTCTGGCGGACTGCAGCTTGTAGATGTTTCTTCTCCATCCAATCCTGTCTCGGTAACCAGCTATGAACCCCCTGCTTACACCTGGGGGGGAATAGAGGCGACCGGACGCTATGTTTATGTCGGCGACGATACCGGAATAAAAATAGTCGACATGGCCACTCCAGAGCTTCCAGTTCTTGTCAGTTGGGAGCGATTATCGTCGGGCAGTGAGAATTTGGCCTTGGATAAAGGCCTGCTATATGTAGCTGGTGGATACAGCGGACTGTACAGTCTTGATGTAGACACCGTTGAGGATCCTGTCGTCCTCGGTAACTACGACACTCCTGGCTTCGCCTCTGACGTATCTCTGAAAGACGAATACGCGTTTGTTGCAGACTTCGATATGGGAGTGCGAACCGTAGATGTCTCATCACCAACAAATCCGATCGAAATATCTGCTCTTCTATTGAATGGATCCGCCGTGGCCGTCGATATCACCGGAGATATTCTGTTCGTTGCCTGTGCCGGTGATGGGCTTAGCGTGGTCGATACTTTGACTCCGATAAATCTGACAGAGGTCGGCCATTACGCTACTACCAACAACGTCCATGATGTTGCAGCAGGAGGCGACTATGTCTACCTTGCTGAGGGTGGAGCTGGGCTTACTATTCTGGATGTCTCGACGCCATCAGATCCTTCAGTCATCTCTAGCTTATCCGCTATTGGATATGCTGTCTCCATAACACTTATCGATGATTACGTCTATGTGTCTGACAATCGGGGACTGGTACATGTAGTTAATGTGTCCACTCCAGAAGATCCTGAGGAAATAGCCGTCCGCCACTTACCAGAAACGAACACTGATGTCTCGATTGCATCTGGAGACGCTTATCTGGCCAATGGTAGCGGCGGATTGTATGCAGCAATAGGCGATCTAGGCGCTCAAGGAGAAATCATCGACCATAACGGTAGCCCTATTTCGGGCGTTGTTGTAGAAGGTAGCTTTGGTCGTATCGATACGTCTGGGACAGGCGGGTATTTCAACGTAGGTGGTTATTTCCCAGGCTCATATGTCCTAACGCCTACCATGCCGGCGAGCGCGTTCCTACCTGCTTCATTGAGGATTGAACTGCCCCAGGATCAGGAATTTCCGCGATTTACTATTATCGCTGCTCCTGTGACCGCTACTTTGCAACCAACCACATCAACCGATTTGGGTTTCAATGATGTACAGGGACTTCCAACAGAAATCCATGTTCCGGCTGGCGCAGTTACAACCACCTCACTTCTGAATGTAACTCCGACATTGAGTCAGGACGGCGCTGAGAGCGTATTTGTAGGCCATGCCATTGTACTAGAGGCGACGGCGGGAATGGTTCACATCGACCAGTTCCTGGAGCCAGTTAGCGTAACAATTTCGTATAGCGATCTTGATATCCGATTAGTTGCCAGAGAAGATCAACTCTGGCTCCGATGGTGGGATGGGATGGATTATCATGATGGCGTAGACTCCTGCTCCCCAGCGTCGCACTACCAGCGCGATGTTAACGCCAATGTCATCTCGGTTTCAGTCTGTCATCGTGGGGAATATGCGTTGATGGGCCCGTCTTTCAGAGCATTCCTACCCTTGATCGAGGTGGATGGCGACTAACCAGCCTGAAACAACAGGTGGATCGTTACCAGTTAGTCACCGGCGGGAGTTCTTATCACCAGATTGAATGGAGCCAGATCCTGCTTTAATTCAGGAGCGGCAGGAATGAGGATGATGAATGTTGCGCCTTCACCAAGTTGGCTATCGACCGAAATCTCTCCATTGTGAAGTTCGACAATTTCGCGACAAATGGTCAGACCAAGCCCAGTTCCAGGAGCATTACTTTCCTGGGCAGCTTGCCCTCTATAGAACCTGTCGAAAAGGTGTGGTATTTCATCTGGTGCTATTCCCGGGCCGGTATCCGTGACACAAAAACAAACCGCCAATTCACCGCCAAGCTGGTCTGACGTCGCCTTAAGGGTTACACGACCGCCCGTCTGGGTGTAATTTAGCGCATTAACGATCAGATTTGACAGGACTTGTTCTAACAGACCGGGGTTGGCTATCACCGGCGGGAGATTGGCCTGAAGATCTAGGGATAACGCGACATCTTTCGACATGGCCTGTGTTTGGCTGCTTTCAAAGACGCGTCGGGCTAAATCAGATGCGTTTGTAGGTACAAGTTTCGAAGGGATTTTTCCGGTACCGAGGGCCGATAAATCCAGAAGATCTTCGATAATACGTGTCAGTCGATCCGCTTCTCGGTCCAATACCCCGAGATAACTCTCGCGCTTCTCCACTTTTCCACGGCGTAGAAGCATCAGATAGGTCTTAATTGTCGTGAGGGGAGTCTTCAATTCATGCGACACGCTAGAGATAATGTTGGACTTGAGTCTATCCACCTCCTTCAGCTTGGTGATATCAGACTGTACGCCGACATATCCGGTCAGCCGTCCAGATTCGGAACGAATGGGCGCGATCGTCATGCTAACATCGCGTGAAGTCCCGTCCTTTCGCCGAAGGATAAGCTCTCCGCCCCATTCTTGACCGGAATAGACTGCTCTCCAGAGATCCTCAGTTATGCTCGAATCATCTTCGTAATTCCAGATCGCCAGAGATTTTCCGATTAACTCATCTGCCTGATATCCGGAAAGCTTGGCCATTTCTGGGTTGATATAAAGAATCTGACCCACTGGATCGGCAAAGAAGATACCTTCGCCGGCTCTATCCAGAATCGCCTGTGTTCGGTCTCTCTCTTCGCTGAGTTCGGCCGTTCGCTCCGCAACCTCGTCCGCTAGATGATCGGCCTGGAGCTTCAATGCCTCATAGAGTCGAATATTCTCGATGACTGGGGCTATTTGATTGGATAGCGCTTCCAGTAGCTCTATATCGTCACGTGGATAGAAATCATCGGGATCTCGGCGTCCGAGAAGCCAGATTCCCATAACCTTGTCACGAGTGCGAACCGCTATCGGCAGGAGAACCCACGGCAAATACCCCTTTTCGGCTTCGACAGGAGAGCGATACCGGCCTGATCGTGTCAGCATTCCCTGCAGCTCCTGGTAACTTGAAGTTCTTTGTTCCGCGTCGAGGTTCTCGGCATACAGCTCCATCAATTTTTCACCGTCAAAGCTGTAGAGAGCGGACTGACGGATCAGAAGGGTAGGCATAATCTCTCGGGTCAACAGATCAACCAGAGTGTCTCGCTCAAGGGCTGAAGGAATTCTCTTCGCAAAGACGCGCAGAATATCGTCGGGATCGTGCTCCGTCCCATAAGCGATGCGGCTAACAGTTTTCTGGAATCGTGACAACAACGGAGGAGCAGCCAGGATGAAAATGATGGATGCAAATAGGAGGTAGATCGTCCTCGCTTGAGAGGTCGAAATCCATTGCTCGGCAAAGAGAAGAACTACAATAAAGACGGTAGGATAGATCAGTATAAAGCTGTAGAGCGTCAGGGCCCGGCTGGCCCTGAACTCCAGTGGGCCAAGCTGGTGTTTATATATGGCGTATGTGTAGAAGAACGGAAGTATTGAAATGGCGATCGTAGATATGAAGAGCGCCAAAGTACTCGCGGCCGAGCTACCAACAACCTGAGGAATGATAACTGCAGCAATACCGGGACCAAACGCCAGCACGATGCCAAGCAGCATCAATCTGGCAGCAATTTTCTCAGATGGTTGAGCGACTCTCTTAAGAATCCTGTGAAGGATCAACCCACCGCTAACCAATGTCGCCAAAAGAAGTCCGGCCGGCGGGGCGTTGCTTGGAACTGCCTGAAACAGTTCAAGGAAGGCAAGAATTAAGGCCGTTGTGTAAATGGCTGGGAGCATGATCCGACCGAGCCGTCTAAATGTCGGATTCGGTACTGTGAGGTGAAGGTGAATAAATATCGGAACCATCAGCCAGGCTGTGATTCCGAGGACGATCCGAGATGAGCCGATGCGCCAGGCGGATATAGCGCCCGCCAATACCCAGATGGCTGTCAAATACATGAACGTAACGAGGAGACGCCACCTTGCATCTCTTGGCTGTAGAAATAGCAGCACTATTGTGCCGGCTGCCCAGAAGGGGAAGAACAATAGAGTTGAGAGCAGCCTCGTCATCGACTCACTAAATACAGGAGCTGGCATCTCCAGCTCCATTATCCTGCCATCGGCAGTAGTGACGTTCTGAACTACATCCCCAGGCGCATAACCGGCAAAGGGGACAGTTGTTCGATCGGCCTGGTATTCATCAAAGGTAAGATTGCCGACTTGCACTATAATGTCGTCGACTGCCAGTTCCGGTTGCTGAGAATCGTTTATCTGCCAACCATCAGAGATCGCGGTAAAGGTCAACCCTGGGTACGGCGTAAAGAACAAGAAATTTACTACGAAGTAGACATAAAGGATCAACAGAGTCATCGAAAGCAATATGTAAGACCATTCTGACCTTCCCACACGCTTCAGAACAGGCCTAATCATGATCGCTCACCCTCATTGGCCGCCCCTGACACAGATTCGGTGCGGAGGTTGGCTAAATCGATATCTACACCACCTAGACTCAACAACTCTGATAGTGTCTTGCCGTAGTCAATGAGAATCTGGGTTATCGGATCTGGTGCTGGAAGGGAAAGCCTCTCAAGTAATCTCCAGGCCTGCTGATATCGCTGCACAAGGTGATAGGCGGCATAACTTACGGCTCCGCTCTTAATAAGTATATCCTGAGCGCGTACTAACGCGTCGGTTTCGTTGTTCGTAACGCTAGGCAACAGGGAAAGAAATTCGTCGCGTTGCTCATAATCAGCATCCAACGCATATATGATGAGCAAGTTGTTTCCTTGCCTGAACCAATCTGGATTTGCCGGCCGCGAGAAGGCATCTTCGAGATCGTCTTCAATCTGAAGTATTTCACCGATGAGAACTCCGAAATCATAGAGACCGTCGGCAACTTCTGTGGAGGAACCAGCCAGGATGGCCCCTAGCGCGTAACATGTTCCGTAGAAGGGGGTGCTTTTTGCCGCTACTACTGCCCAATAATTCTCTTCCCCCGGGAGACTTTGATTGTCCAGGTGCTGGCCAAATGCGGTGGCCAACGCTGCACGAGCCAGAGAGTTTACGGCCGCCTCTTTTTGGGCGTAGCTAACCGGTGCCCGGTCAATCAGCCGGAACGCGGCCGATTGAAAGGCGAGGGCGAGATTAACCGCCGCGCCCGGCCCGCGCCGCTCATGTTCACCGCGAGGATCTTCATCGAGCATGTCATCGGCCACCATGATGCTGATCTGTAAGCAGGCATTTGCCGCAGCGGCAGCGGAGGCATGGGTGGATTTACTCCCAGAAGCTTGACGGGCAATAATGGGCAGTTGCCAATCAGGATGTGGAGCGTCTCCAGCCTTATCGAAAACGTCAGCTAGATCTTTCCAAGGCGAGACCTCAGGTAGACTCTGGAATCGATCCTTAATACCGTCGCTAGTAAGAATTGCTGGCAATGTTAACCTGCTCTACTTATGCCGAACTAACGTGGCAGTTCGGTATTAACTCGACACGAAATGCAATCGGGGCGTTGTCCAGTCAGAACATCAGCAAATCAGACTTCTGTCGGCGTTTTGTGGCGCGCCTAACAAGCCCGTACCAATCAGACGGTACCCTCACAATAGCCTAAGGTATGTCGATTGCTGTAGCAAGCAGGTCTTCAGTACTATTCGGTTGAGAAAAAATAAGGCTGATCTGTTGTTACCAGGACCACCCAGACCAAGAGCCCAGCGGACGCGCTCCCTGAACTACTGTCGTGAGCTCTTCCGAATCATCGATCGGCCCTGGGCGAATGATGGCATTTAACAAACCTTCTTGGCTGTCAGATTCCAACAAGCGCTGGAACGCCTCAATATTTATCGGACTTTTCATTTCTACATCTCCTCTATTCCATTCGATGGAAATTCTGCAGAATACCGACGATCTTCTGAAGAACGGTGAAAAAAGCGGGTAAACCAATAAATTGGAAAACCCAACCAATAAACAGCTATATAAGACGGTTACCAGGACCAACCAGACCAGGGCCCCAATGGGTGAAAGCCTTTGACCTCCTTGTAAAGGTCCTCGGTATCATTTAGATCCGTGAGCTCTCGGATAGCCACTAGCAGATAACCCGACTCCTGTGTGGAGCCAAGTAACCGCTGAAAATCCTCAATGTCGATCTGTATCTTCATTTCAGCATCCAGTAACAGACTAAGCCTTCAATCGACTATAAGGAGCAGTTCCTATTGGTATTTACCCATGCGTAAGTTGCGCCGCATGGCCCACAAGGGGAGGGGGATCAAATCCGGACGGAGCTCGACCCAAGATGATTTGCCAGCATGAAAATCGTTGCGAGCAAGGTACGACAAACTCACAGCACGAGCATCTTCATCTGTAGCATGATAGTACCGGAACATGATTGTTCCTGTTGGGGGTGATGTTGCTACACACTTCAAGCTCGAATTAACGAGGCCTGTGACAGCTTGCACTGTCTCGCATGACTGCAAATCAGTACGCAGCAACATTACGCCAAGATCCAGTCCCATTAAGTTAGCAAAGAACCGTCCCACGCTACCACAACGATAGCCATAATCCCTTGCTAAAAGCGCCTAAACACTAAATGCGCCGGGAGCTCAACGATGCTGCTGTCAGAACCCCGATATTCCTAGCTGAATCGAAAAGCAGCCAGAGGTGGCTCGTAGTACAAACCCGGTATTATCGAATATGAGATTGATGTACTCAGGTTGATCGTTTGCGCCACCAGTCGACCAATGTATTTGTACAGTGAGAATGGTAATCGTTCTCATACGAAAGTCAATACCTGCTGATTACATAATCCAGAGCGACAAGAATCGATTTATCGTCTTCTTAACGCGCCAATTAAGACTGAATCGAAAATTCCAAAACAGATCGCTTTCTGGTATGATTATGTTAAATAGTGACGCATCCATACTCGTAAGGCTATGAGGTTCTAGTAAGGATTTTCGATTCATATTATATTATCACTGTGTTGAATCCAGAGATGGCCTGCTCGAAACTAATCCGAGTCATGGGACTTGAGCCGTTCGTATCCGATTTGTATGTTACAGATTGCTGTGAGTTACTACGCTAGGATCATCTTGCCCCTATTGGCGAAAACCGATGCCGAGCGAGCGCATGACAACACGCTTCGCCTGCTCGAGTACGGTCAGAAATCCCGTGTAGGGCGATATCTACTTCGAGTTGTCGCGGGCAGCGTGCCAAGGCGAGAAACGAACATCTGCGGTTTGTCATTTCCAAACGCACTCGGTGTGGCGGCAGGCTTTGATAAAAACGCTCGGGTCGTACAAGGCTTGGCCTTATTAGGTTTTGGGCATGTCGAAATAGGCACCCTCACACCAGAAGCCCAGGCGGGTAATCCAAAACCGCGCGTATTTCGACTTCGATCTGATAGGGCTTTGCTCAACAGAATGGGGTTTCCAAATGCTGGCTCTCAGGATGTCAGCAGACGGTTGCAGAAGCTATGCGAAGATGGATGTGATGTCATTGTAGGAGTAAGTTTAGGAAAACAGAAAGATACTCCTTTGTCACAAGCGGTTCAAGATTACGTCTCGATAATGCATACGGTTTTTCTATATGCTGACTATCTGGCAGTCAATATTAGCTCGCCGAATACACCGGGTTTGAGGGACTTGCACCACTCGTCTTATCTAGATGAATTGCTCGGCATGCTGGTTTCAGAAAACGCAAAACTAAAGACCCAGTACTCGAAAAAACCACGGCCACTATTTGTCAAATTCTCGCCAGATTTAACGTGGTCAGAGCTGGATTCTGTTCTAGATGTATCGATCGCGAACCGGATCGACGGTGTTATCGCAACAAATACAACCGTCCAACGGCATGCCTTAACCGGCAAGAGAGCAAGTGAGGAAGGTGGACTGAGCGGCCGGCCGCTAATGCAGAGAAGTAGCGAAATAATCTCTTACATCAACAGACGGACGAATGGTAGTCTGCCCATTATCGGAGTTGGAGGTGTGTTCAATGCTGATGATGTTCGTGAAAAGCTGGATGCAGGCGCCTCAGCAGTCCAGGTTTATACCGGCCTAATATACGAAGGCCCCGGGATGGCTGGACGAATACTTAGGGATCTAAGCCTCGTGTAAATAGGTTCAGTTTTCATGCTGTTGTCCCCTTGGGTATAATTCGACCAAAGCTCATGGGATCTAGATTAGAAATATCGTCTGTTCAAGGATACGACCCGATTGAATGTCTGTTATTGTGGATCAATTGAGAGCATGTGTATCCGGTCGGGTGCAAGGAGTCTCGTTTCGGTACTACACCCGAAGGGAAGCCGTTAGTCTAGGCCTTACCGGCTGGGTTCGAAATGAACGTGATGGAAGTGTGTTAGTCGTCGCCGAGGGAGATGTTGTTAAATTGGAGAAATTGTTAACCTTCTTGCACGACGGCCCGCCTGCCGCTATCGTTGATCGAGTTAGCGCCGAATGGTCTAAGGGTCCGAGTACGTTCGGAGAATTCGAGATACGTTGGTTATGAATGGTCATCGTGTTCGCGTGGCTTGGCTTTTACTCCTTGGTAGCTTCGGCATCTGCATTAGCGTATCGTTTGCTATCCCTCTCCTCGTAAGACAGTATGTTCAGAGTTCAACAAGATCCTTGACCGTTGAAGTTCAGGCGAATCAAGGAACTGTCGGCCTAATTTTGGGTGATAATGAAACGGGAGCACTATTTGCTGGTGAGCCGGCGCAAAGCCTGAAACCAAATGGAGCCATTCTTACCAACGCGACCGATCAAGCATTGCTGCTTGTTTCAACGCCGGACGGTGATCAATTAATGGCACGGGTTCAGGTATACGGTAATACTTCTGTTGCCGTAGATCGGGCAACGGCCCCTCGTTTCTCTTCAAGCTCAGCCGAACACAATCTCGATATTGTTCTTAATGAGGGACGATTACTCCTAAGTATTCCTCAGCTTGAGGAGATACCTTTGGTGGTCGAGATAGAATATCCTCAAGGCAGAAGTATCATTCGCGAGGCAGGTCAATATTCGATATTGACCACGAATTCAGAGACACAATTGGCTGTTTTACAAGGCGAGGCAGAGGTTATTACCGACCAGGAGCAGCTAACTCTGTCTGTGGATCAAAGGGTGATATTACCAACCGATGACAAGGCGGTAGGCCCATTAGATTCTGAGAGGAATCTGATCAGAAACGGAGATTTTGGCAGTGGGTTTGAGGAGTGGGTAGTATTAAGTCCTAACCTCGAGCTACCAGAGCAGCCCACGGTCGACATCAAGATTGACGATCAAGAAGGCGAACCGACCTTGAACTTCCGACGGCTGGGTATCGGCCATGCCGATAGTGGGATTCGGCAGATCGTTGATCAGGATGTTACAGATTTTGACGATCTGCGTCTTGCCCTTAGTATGCGGATAAGCGAACAGAGTCTAGGCGTATGTGGGGAGCAAGGAAGCGAATGCCCGTTAATGGTTCGCCTTGACTACGAAGATGTGACTGGCGTCGACCAGACCTGGCTCCAGGGATTCTATGCGCAGGGTACCACCGGTCCAACTACGCCTGATGTTTGTATCGCCTGCCCGCCACCGCTGCTTGAGCATTATCGCCTTCCATTCGGCCAACTCGGATTTTATGAGTCGGACAACCTGCTTGAGAAGCTAGATCAGCTTGGGATTTTGCCACAGCGGATAAAATCGATAACGCTAATCGCTTCAGGACATACGTTTGATACCGAGGTGGTGAACGTTGCACTCCTGGCGAACGAATAACGGGTGATGGAAATACTTCGTCTACTCGTCACGTCGCCGAAACTAATCGAAACCCAGACCTCGTTCCTTCAAAGATACAAATCTCTGTTGTCCAATGATGATGTGATCTAGTACATCGATATCTAAAAGTTGGCCAGCGCTGACAATTTGACTGGTTACGCGAACATCTTCCGGGGAAGGAGCCGGATCACCTGAAGGGTGATTATGAGCAACGATAAGGGCAGCGGCGTTTTCTTTTATTGCTGCTCGAAACAGCTCGCCCACTCTAAGAACTGATGTGTTTAGGCTGCCAACATATATGGTAGGCGTAGATAGGACGTGATTTCGGGTATCCAATAGAATTAAGCGAAGATGCTCTTGCTCCAAATAAGCCATTTCGGTCATTAAAAGATTTGCCGCGTCCGCTGGAGAGGCAACTGTCGGCCTATCTAGTGGAGTGGAGGCGATTAGTCGCCGTCCCAATTCAAGGCTTGCTTTGATTTCAACGGCTTTGGCGATCCCGATCCCTTTTACATTCGTTAACTCAGTTATCGTCGCGCGAGCAAGTCCAGGTAAACCGCCAAAATGGGCCAGCGTACGCTCGGCCAGTCTAATCGCGTTCTCTCCGCCGACGCCGGTCCGCATTACTATGGCGAGGAGCTCTGAAGCAGCTAGAGAACGTTCTCCAACTTGTACCAACCTTTCACGAGGGCGATCGGATATTGCCAAATCTCGGATCATGGGAGAGTACTGAGGAACTTTTTCGTCTTCCATCGGGTTTCACCGCCTTTTCCGCCCCAGAGAGACGGAGAAGCTGGACAGCGTCGACAGGCGCTTACTTTCCAGCGCTACGGATTAATATCTCGAATTCATCCCATTCTTCAGGCATTAGGTGAAGAGTTACACCACCCATCTCGACGTGATACATGTAGCCAACCTGCTCTTCTTCACTTCGCCAAACGATCATGTTTTCAGTTTCGGCTAGGATGTCGCTTTCTTGCATATTCATAGGAATCCTCCCAACTAAATGCTGCCCGCCCAACCAGCTATCATCGATATAGTGAGTTATTTAGAATGACACTATTCTGCGGATTATTGCTTCGCTATCCTGACCTGACTACCTTTCTTGCTCAAATGGAGGAAGATCCAGCAATTTCCGGTAAACATAGAGAAGAATTAGCTTTGCGCTGGCCAGTAGCGGCGCCGCCAGTAAGATGCCAAAAACGCCGGCGACACTGGCCCCAACCAACGCTCCGACGAAAACAATCAGAGGATGCAGATTCAGACTTTTCCCGATTATTCTGGGTACAAGCACCATGTTTTCCACTCGTTGAATCAGCGCGTATAGGGCGATGACGATTAGTGCAAACCAGAATGGGCCGACAATAGATCCTAGCCAGCTTGCGTCGGCTTGAAATAATGCAACGAGCGCTGCAGGAATCGCTGCCAGAACCGGTCCTATGTTAGGAATGAATTCAAGGACTCCAGCGATGAGGGCAAGAATCAGGGCATTCGGAAGCCCGATGGCTAATGCGGTGATTAAGGTGACTAGGAAAATGACGAATCCTAGGATTAGTTGTCCTCTTAGGAATGCGTTCCAAACGCCGCTTATCTCGCTTCCGAGACGCCGTACGTCAGCCTGATAAGCTGACGGAGTCATTTGGACGGCGGTATTCCAGAAAGATTTGTGGTCTTTCACGAAATAGAATGAGATGACGATGATTATCGCGAACCAGCCTAACGTCGATAACGTCCGAGTTGCGAGACTGCCAAATAGACTAAATCCCTGAGGACCTACGGCCCTTATTATCTCAATTAAGTTAGCGCCTAGATCCTGACTGATGTCGCCAAAAGGGATGTCTTCCAAAGCCTCGGCAAAACCCAGAGAAGCTAGCGGCGCATTAAAGTAATCCCCAAGCTCTTGTATATATTCTGGTGTATTGGTGATGAGATTATTTGTCTGGGTGATGAGCTGAGGAATTGTGAACGCCGGTATGGCGATCAAGATGGCGACAATTAGCAAATAAACAATTGCTATTGAAAGGTTCTTGGACAATCCTGTCCGATTTCGCAAAAAATCTACCGCAGGTAGTAGGATGTAGGCGATAACAATTGAGAGTACCAGCGGAATTAGGAATGATCGAATTCGAAAGATCGCTAGAAGGATTAATACGAGTAGTATGACTACAACAAGACGTTTCGTACTTGCCCGCCAACGAGGAGAGATGGCACTTGGCTTACTTAGCTTGGGAATGGACTCTGGTGGCTTGTCTGAAGCGGGTTCTTCCTTCATATAGGCTCTCTACAAGTGCATACAGCCTGGCAAGTATGACTATTATTATAGCCGGGTTAAATGAGCAATGAAACCAAGAACTCGAGACGCAGTAAAAGAAAAAGCCCTGGCTCAAGAGAGACCAGGGCTAACTCACCAAATTGAGCGTGTACTATCTTCGCTGTCTGCGGCCGCCACGGCGATTGTCGCGTCCACCGCTGCGAGGCGAATCGTTTGCTACAGCTTCTTCCAAAGTCCAGCTTTCCAAAACGGCCTGGCGTGACAATCTTATCTTGCCACTATCGCGGTCGACGGCGGTGATCATGACCATGATCTCGTCACCCATCCTCACGGCATCCTCGACCCGATCAAGACGTTCAGAAGAGAGTTGTGATATGTGAACCAAACCATCAACGCCCGGAGTGAATTCTACGAAGGCCCCGAAATCGGTAATCCGAACAACTTTGCCCGTGAATATCTGACCTAGCTCCGGTTGTTTGGTAATATTTTTAATCCACTCAATCGCCTGCTCTGCACCTTCACCTTCTACGCCTGCAACATAGATCATTCCATCATCCTGGATATCGACCGAAACATCGTAATCCTCTTCGATGCTTCGAATCGTAGCCCCGCCTTTGCCAATCACCGCACCGATCTTCTCTGGATCGATTTGAACACTCAGCATTCGAGGCGCCCACCTGCTAAGTTCCTCGCGAGGAGCTGGTATGGTCTGGGTCATGTTATCCAGTATCTCGAGCCGGCCGTCACGCGCTTGAGCTAGCGCTTCTGTCAGGATTTCCATAGACAATCCGCTCATCTTAATATCCATTTGCAGGGCGGTTATGCCTTCGCTAGTTCCGGCAACTTTGAAATCCATATCGCCGAGATGGTCTTCCATACCTTGGATATCACTCAGGATTGCATAAGCGTCACCATCCATAACCAGGCCCATCGCCACACCGGCAACCGTGCGCTTCATAGGAACTCCACAGTCCATCAGGGCGAGGCTGGAGGCGCAGATACTTGCTTGGCTTGTACTACCGTTAGATGACAACACCTCGGATACGACCCGAATTGTGTAAGGGAAGTCATTCTCCTCAGGGACCATGGGTCGCAAAGCAGCCTCAGCGAGAGCGCCGTGGCCGATTTCGCGACGTTTGGGTCCGCGAAGGAACCATGTTTCTCCAGTAGAGAAGGGCGGGAAATTATAGTGATGCATAAACCGTCGTGTGTCTACTGGGTACAACCCGTCTAGCCTCTGGGCTTCTCGCAAGGTACCTAAGGCAACAATCGAGAGGACTTGTGTCTCTCCCCTTCGGAACAGACCGGATCCATGGGCCCGAGGACTGATGCCAATCTCGGATGAGAGTTCGCGGATATCAGTGTGCTTGCGACCGTCAGGTCTGATCCCATCAACTAATATTCGACTCCGGATTTCTTCAGTCAGAATAGCGCTTATTATCTCTCGGATATTCTTCGGATCGAGGGTCTCATCATCTTCGACGAACGCTGTGATAATCTCTTCACGCAAGGCATCCGCAGCTTCGTTTCTGGCAGTTCGATCCTGGTTGTCTATGACGATCTGCCGGATGGTGTCGCCAATCCGCTCACGAACGGCCGAGTCGAGCCCTTCATCTACCTGGGCCACCGTAACTTCCCTGGTCTTTTTACCGACCGCATCCCGCATCTCTAATTGCAGGTCAATCAGCGGCTGTATGGATTGATGGCCAAACTCTAGCGCTGCGATCATCTCCTCTTCGGAGAGTTCATTAGCACCGGCCTCCACCATGATTAGGGCGTCTCGACTTCCCGCCAAGCGCAGATCGAGCACACTGTCCGCCATCTGCTCGATGGATGGATTGGCAACCAGATCGCCGTTGATCTTTCCAACCCTGATCGCTCCAATCGGGCCGTTCCAAGGAATATCGGAAATGATCAAGGCAGCACTGGCGGCATTGACCGCCATTATATCGAGGTGATGAACGCTGTCAGAGGACAGGGTCGTAATAACTATTTGAACTTCGTTCCGCATCCCTTTCGGAAATAGGGGCCTGAGAGGGCGGTCGGTCAGCCGGCATATTAGAATTGCCTCAGTAGTTGGTCTACCTTCGCGACGAAAGAAGCTGCCTGGTATTTTTCCAGCAGCATACATCTTCTCTTCATAGTCAACACTCAAGGGAAAGAAATCGAGACCTTCCCGCGTATGCTTTGACATCGTCGCGGTGGCTAATAGTAGGCTATCGCCGATTCTTACAGTTACTGCACCACCGGCTTGCTCCGCCAGCTTTCCTGTACCAATTGTTACTTCGTGCTCGCCCACCGTTGTTGAAAAAGTGCGTTCTTCTAACATAATAAATTAAATCCTCCGAGATTTTGTCTACCAACCTTTTAAAGCTCGTTTGCTCACCTGAATAAAGCGCTCAGGCAATGAAACAATTAGCCTGATTATCAGGCACATTAAAGCAATCGGAGATCATTCTCCGATCGGTTGACAGATAAATCTGCTTTAAACTAAGGGGATTGGAGGATTTAGGGACTGGGAACTGGCTCGCATTCAATGAGGGATCCTCTCCTCATGCGGGTCAATGCCCAATTCCTAAAGTCACACTCCTCACCCAAACCAATATCAACTACCACGCAGGTGCCATAGTACCTGCGTGAGAACTATCGAATCAACGACGCAAACCAAGTCGCTCCAGGATGGCGCGGTAGCGTTCTGGATTGGTCTTACGTAGATAAGCCAAAAGGCGTCGACGTTTCCCAACTAGCATTATTAAACCACGTCGTGAACTCTCGTCGTGTTTGTGGGCGCCAAGATGTTCCTGAAGCTGTTTTATCCGCCTGTCAAATATCGCAATCTGAACTTCAGGCGATCCTGTATCGCCTGGGTGTGTCGCAAATTCTTCAATTATTTCGGTCTTTTCTGCCATTGCAAGAGGCATCGGTAATACTCCTTTATTTGATTTAGCCGGATAGTCGTCGTGCCGATAACGTCGTACTATCGAGCAGCAAGCCATTATATCGGACGCATGGTCTAAACGCCAACTGCGATGCAACTGCTCTTATAAACTCACAGCAAAGAGGGCTCTTGATAGGTACGTACCTAATAGTCTCGAGCTAAGAGAGTCGCAATGAATTTGATTCAAGACCTTTACGAAGGTTCTACCAGTGCGCACTTACTCATCC
Organism: Promineifilaceae bacterium (SeqCode); assembly: GCA_049650305.1. Lineage (GTDB taxonomy): Bacteria > Chloroflexota > Anaerolineae > Promineifilales > Promineifilaceae > UBA11865. The sequence continues at coordinate 71,649 of JBARZW010000110.1, read as the reverse complement.
GGACTCCCCAACGTCAGATTAGTATTGTCGGCCTAATTTTTTATGGCCTAGTTGAGGTACGATTACGCGAATTTTGCCGAGGCAGATATAATTTTGTCCTGAGTATTTATACTCATGCATTGTCCTATTTCATAGTGTACCAGATCGGATTTACGTCAATTGCGAAAAGCAACCCTAATCTACAACCCTCTGGCCGGAACGCTCAACCTCGAACCATTAACCATGCTGGTCGCCGATTTTTGGCGTAAACACGGCTGGATCATCGATGTTGAAGCGACGCAATATGCGGGCCACGCACGAGCTCTTGCGCGGAAAGCCGCTCTAGCAGGTCATGAGCTGGTTCTTGCTGCCGGAGGAGACGGATCACTCGGGGAGATAGCTGGAGGTCTCGTCGATTCGCAGACAATCATGGCGCCCCTCCCGGCAGGAACAGGGAATTCGTTTGCCAAGGAGTTGATGCTGAATAACCGAGGAGGTTTGCTTCGAAGACATGCGCTTCTAAAGGCCTGCGAGAAATTGGTCGAAGGGCGCGTGCAGAAAATCGATCTCGGTTGTTACAACAGCAGCGAACACTGGCTCCTCTGGGCGAGCGTCGGCGTAGATAGCTACGTTGTCTCACACATCGAGCCCCGGTCGCGTATTGCTAGAAGACTGGGAAGCATTGGTTACCTAGGGTTAGGAACGCCATACCTACCACGGTTTCCTGGTATGAGAGCGACCGTTAAGGTCGATGATCAAGTATTTATTGGCGATTACTTGATGGTGATTATAAGCAATTGCCGGCGATACGCCGGCGGAAAATTTCTATTGAGCCCGATGGCTTCACTCGATGATGGACTTTTGGAGGTGTGGCTTTTTAAGGGCCGAGTTGGGTGGGGGATTTATCGCTATATGGCGATCATGGCATTAGGCCGTCATTTGAACCATCCCGACGTCCAAATGGTAACCGGCCGAGAGATAACCGTTGAGACAGATCCGAAGATGCCATTTCACCGTGATGGTGATCCCGCGGGAAGCGTGCCTCTGCATTGTTGGGTTAAACCAGGAGCTCTTCGATTACTTGTACCCCAAACAGTAACTGAAAGCCTCTTTACGCAGCCTGGTATACCTTTTGATAGCTAATCTTAGGCAGTTTGCAGGCAAGCCTGGTTTCCCGAAGGGTTAATTAACAGGGAAGGATACGAAGTCGGAAGGGGACGCTTTAACAGCTGGTCACGGGAAGCCAAGATAGCTTGCCATAATATCTATTTTTACATAAACTCACGAAAGTGGATAGGATTGACTTTCGATCTGACACTGTTACTTGGCCTACGCCGTCGATGCGGCAGGCTATGGCGACGGCCTCGGTAGGCGATGACGTTTATGGGGAAGACCCTACTGTAAACAAGCTGGAGGCATTGGCTGCCACCAAGACCGGAACCGAAGCCGCATTGTTTGTTTCTAGTGGAACAATGGGGAACCTTACAGCCATCATGAGTCATACCAGCCGAGGGGATGAAGCGATACTTGGTAGCGACTCCCATGTGATGGTTGCTGAAGCGGGTGGCATGTGCAGTTTGGGCGGTATTATGCCTAGACCAATTCCCACCGACTGCAAAGGACGGATGTCCATTGAAGATATCAAGGCGGCAATCAATCCGGATGATCCACACTATGCCAAGACTCGACTGATCTTGGTTGAAAACACGTATGGAAATAAGAACGGTTTTCCAATACCGACATCTTATTTCACGCAGATCTCATCCATAGCTAGAGAGCACGGGTTATCGGTGCATATGGACGGCGCCCGCTTGTTTAACGCCGCAGTCGCTCTTAATAGGGATGTGAAAGAGATGGCCCAGCACGTCGATTCAGTAACGTTTTGCCTAAGCAAAGGATTGTGTGCTCCGGTCGGATCCCTGTTATGTGGTACCGCGTCCTTTATTAAGAGAGCTAGATATGTGCGTAAAGCTCTTGGAGGCGGCATGCGCCAGGCTGGCATCCTTGCCGCTGCCGGTATTGTCGCGCTTGAAGAGATGATCGACCGTCTCGCCGTCGACCATGCCAACGCACACTTATTGGCCGTTGGTTTAGATGAGATTCCGGGCATAGAACTCGACGTCGATCTGATTCAAACTAACATCGTTTTTTTTGGTCTTAGCCAAGAAGTCGATATAGACGCTGATCGACTCGCAAGAGCCGTTCGCGAAGAAGCTGATATTTGGCTGGATGTGGTTAGTGATAGATTAATCCGTGCGGTCACCCATCACTGGATTGGGGAATCGGAAGTCTACCTCTTGCTAAATCACCTTCGAGCAAAAGTGCGGATTTAGGTCAGACATGACGGACATGCTTGGTTCTGTGATAGCTCACTACCGACTGGAAAGCATGCTGGGCGATGGCGGCATGGGGACTGTCTACCGCGCTTACGATCTGAATTTGGAGCGTCAGGTCAGCCTTAAGCTGATGCATGGGCACTTCGCACGCCAATCTGAATTTCGGGCCCGGCTTGAGCAGGAGGCAAAAACTGCCGCCAAACTTGACCACCCATCGATAGTCAGAATTCTCGACTTTGGACAACACGAGGGGAATCTCTATATCGCTATGGAGTACATCGGGGGCGGGAGCCTGCGTGCGCACCTGGGTCACCTCCAGGTCGAAGGCCGGTATTTGCCTATAAGGCAGAGCCTCCAAATCGGTGCGCAAATTGCCGATGCCCTTGATTACTCCCACGGCAAGGGTGTCATCCATCGTGACGTTAAACCGAGCAATATCATCCTCAAACGCCTCGATCGAATTGAAGAGTCAGAAGGATTTGCCTTTCGCGCTGTGTTGACAGATTTTGGTCTTGTGAAATTATTGGACGGCGATTCTCTAACTAAGATCGGTACGACAATGGGCACGCCAACCTACATGTCACCCGAACAGTGTGAAGGAGTTGCACTCGACGGTAGAAGTGATCTGTATTCACTCGGGGTTGTCTTATACGAACTCGTTACAAATCGGCTTCCATTTGAGTTTAAGTCGCTATCTGAAGCTATGATGGCTCACATGCGAGGGGAGCAACCTATTCCAGCGAGCCAGATCCGTGACGATCTGCCTTCATATATCGAAGATATTTTAACCAGGGTGTTGGCCAAAAAACCGGCTAGTAGATTTTCTTCTGGAAACAAGATGGCTGAGGCACTGCGAGCGGCCAGCTACTCTATCGACGATTCGCCAACCCAGATAGTAATTCGGGATGATGATGCCGCATCAAGCGAAATCCCTGTAGGATATCGACTGCGGATAGAAGTAACGGGCCAAGAGATCAGTTACGCGGTGATGAATCGGGAGGAGATAGATATCGGGCGTAATTCCGATAATGACATTGTCCTGCCAGTAGAAGGGATTTCGCGCCGCAACACCATACTGAAGTGGTCGGCGAATGGATGGCAGGTTGAGGATCTAGGTGGAATTAATGGCACTTGGTTGAATGGAAGGCGTTTAAGCCCAAGCGAGACTGCTAATATAGAAGCGGGTTCGAGGATCGAGATAGGACCTTATATATTGGTAATTGAGGCCGAGATTCTTGAGGAACTCCCTATAGCGCTAGCTGCCAGTGCCGGTACTGAAACTGATCTCCTGGTTGATGAAGCTGAGGCGATATCTTTTGCCCAATCACCGCTAGAGCTCTTTCTGGCGCGAGAAGACGTATCAGTGGAGCCAGGAAGAGAGACCGAACTGCAACTAGAGGTGGTCAATCGAGGCAATCTGGACGATCGGGTTAATCCCAAGATCCGGGGCCTACCTGCCAAATGGGTAAAATTGCCAGGCTCTTTTGTTAAAGTCGCTGCTGGCGAAACTGCGACCATACCGTTGATTATTCATCCCCCGCGCCATTCTGATAGCCCCGCCGGACGCCAGCGATTTCGCATAGAACTAATATCGCAGCGATATGGCGGAACGGAAGCGGCGATTACAGGCACAATCACCATTGGCACCTTTGAATCGTTCGAGATGACAATGGAGCCAAGAAGGCTCAAGCTGCCTGAGATCGTTCGGGTGACGATCAGAAACACTGGGAACGGCGCAAACGATTTCAGTATTGTTGGACGCAATCCAGAAGAGGTAATCCGGATAAGAGGCGAGCGCGGACGTTTATCCCTTGCACCAGGGCAGACAGCTACTGTCGATTTGCAGCTTGAGCAACCAAGGCGAAGCTTTTTCGGTCCTAAAAAGGAGAGTAGTTTTAGCATTGAGGTCGCAACCGGAAGCGGCGCCAGTCAAGCAATCAGAGGAAAAGCGTCAATAGGTCCGATATTTCCTGCCAGTGTTTTGTATATATTTCTGTTTTTTCTGGTCTTCTTGTGTATATTAGTCGCCCTAGTCTTAATACTTCAGCGATCGAGATCGGGGGAAAATAGTCAGATCTCAGGAACTACGATGACCGGCTACGCAGCCACTTCTACTTCGGCGGCGGCTACATCGACGGCAGAATCGGGAGTGTCAGCTGTCATCCAAGAGACATATCAAGCGGCAACGGCTATTGCATCTGGGGATCGAGATGGAGATGGGCTGAGCGACGCCCAAGAGGAGTATCTCGGCACAGACCTCAACAACCCGGATACGGACCAGGATCTTCTGGAGGATGGTGAGGAGGTGTTAACCTGGAGCACCAATCCAGCGAACAGGGATACAGATGGCGATAAGCTGTCGGATGGCGAGGAAGTGCGATCGATTCATACGAATCCGACGAATCCAGATAGTGACGGCGATGGCGTCCTTGATGGTGATGAAATCATTATGGGGAGCGATCCGCTATTCAACGATGCCCCACCTGCCACAGCTACTCTGATACCTCCTGATCCGACGGAAACGTCCTCACCGGAAGAGCCGACGAATACGCCGACAGTTACCGTTGCGCCTTCAGAAACGCCAACTTCCCAGCCTACGACAACGCCAAGCGCCACCTCGACACCAGTACCTTCTACCACACCGACGGCAACTCCCACTGAAACAGAAACACCAACCGAGACAAGTACTTCAACACCAACTGCAACATCGCTGCCCGCTCTCGAACTCGCATGCTCACTGATTCCTCCCGCCATCGATGGCTCGATCACGACTTTGGAATGGGGGGCTGAACCGTTTCTTGTGTTTTCGCCTGGTCAAGATGGCGGTCGGAGAGTATTTCTTTACAGCGTTCATGATGGTGACAGACTCTACCTTGCAGCCATTATTGGGGATCTTTCACCCGATCCAGAGAGCGATACGTTCGCTGTATACTTCGACACTAACGACAATTCGGGTGATCCCGACAACGAAGATCGACTTTTTCAAACTGCCCGGAACGGAACCCTGTCAATGTGGTCTGGAGTCGGTGACAACAGTGACGGCGACGGATGGGAACCGACTTCAGACGGTCAAAGCTGGACGGCCTTTAGTTCTGAAATAGGATCAAATTCATGGTCGGTGGAAATGGCGATCGACCTAGCGGCTGAAATGCCACAAATAATAGTGGGGCCAGGTTTTGGATCGTTGTTCCATATCCAATTCACCGGGAGTGAAGGCAGCTGGCCTGAAGAAGCGGACAATAATGACGCCGGAACCTGGCAACCGATTCTGATCGGTCCTTGTTAACCAGGGATCATTCTTTTGCGAGGATATAGCAGCTAGAGGGTTAGACAAAGGCCATTTCCGACCCAGTTGAATTATCTTTGTTATTCTCGTCGGCGTCCGCCTGATGCAAACGATCAGCCGTTACTATCATCCGATTCACGGGCAAACTCGACCAGATCCGCGTATTCATCGAATTCAATGTGAAGTGCTTCAACGATCTTCTCGGGATCAGGTGTTAACCCGGCGTCCGTAGCAATGCCGACCAGAACTTCACCAGCATAGCTGATAATGCTGACGCCCAAACCAAGGCGACCGGACTGCGGTACCCAGCACATGACGCCCCGGATAGGCTTTCCAGCGAGGTAACGGACTTCTCGCGGGCCGGGGACGTTGGTCATTACCACGGTAGCTTTCTTGCCGAAAATGTCTACGACAATATCTTCGATCTCAGGTGAAGTAATCCCAATCGCGTTCAAGATACCGAAGGCTACGACAGCTTCTGGGGTGCCTTTTATCAAATCCATCCGGCGTTTCAATTCATGGAGACGCTCGATCGGATCGTCGATTCCAACAGGCAGGGACAAGAAGACAATGCCAAATGTGTTGCCAAGTTTAAGTTCTTCATCGGGTGGTCTAAGATTTACAGGAACGACGGTACGAAAATCCAAACCACCTATGGCCTCCCCTCGACCTCGGAGATAGCGTCCAAGAGCGCCGGTTACCGCAGAAATCAATACATCGTTGACTGTCCCACCTGTGATCCGTCCGACATTTTTCACAAGAGACAAAGGGATAGGCCTGGACCAGGTGCAACGCTTTCGCACGCCCAGCTTTCCCTTAAAGGGCGTCTCAGGATCAGGGCTCAGAAGTAAAAGTCGCCCTAATGCCACAGCGCTATCGATGCCAAGGGCAGCTGATTCGCGCATGCGCTCTGGATCCGATAGAAACTCCATACCTTGTTTAATCAGTGTTTCGGCTCGACCTACTTCTCTGTTCTTCGATGATCTTGAGCCATCGTTCTGTTGCGCCGTACCATTCTCACTTTCACCGGTTATTTGCGGGCCTCCCACAACACCCTCTCTCAAAGGCTCATCTGTTGTAAGGTCAAGCAGAACTCGAACCAGAGCAATCCCATCGGCGATACAATGATGGAGTCGGCATAGAAGAGCACATCCATCACCGAAATTCTCCACTAAGTGGAACTGCCATAACGGCTTTGAATAGTCAAGTGGCGTACTCATATAATCATTGACAAGATCTTCTAAGGCTTGTTGGTTACCAGGTGCGGGCAGAGCGATCCGGTGCAAGTGGGCGTCTATGTCAAAATTCGGATCGAATTCCCAATAGGGTGGAGCAAATGGGAGAACTGGCCGAACAGCCCTTTGGCGGAAGCGATCGTATCGTAGCAGCCTCTTGCTGAGAGTCGATCTTAATGCGTCGTAATCAAGCGGCTCATCAAACATGAAGATCCCTGTAATCATCATCAGATTGGTGGGGTGTTCCATCCGCAGCCAAGCTGTATCTACAGGGGATAAATGGGCTCTTCGCCCAATGATTCGAAGCATCGAGGACTCCGTCTGTTTAGACTCTGGAATTTCTAGAACGAGTATACCATAATGGGCGCGGATGGTTACCAGATCGTACATGCATAAAACAGCTCCAAGCAAGAGGCTTTAACAGCTACCGTGTGGTTGCCACGGCAATGCCAAGGTTATCACAATCCGCCGTAGACGGCCGCCCTAGGGCGATATATACTTTTCAAATGGCTTCCAAATTCCCAGAAGAACCGCTCGGCGTTGGCGAATCCGCGAAAGCCTTCTGTCTAGAAGACGATGAGAAAAACAATCGTTCCATGGAGGACGCATTAGCGTCTGGACCGTTGGTACTTGTCTTCTATCGCGGAGACTGGTGACCTTGGTGTCAACGCCAACTAGTTCAGCTGGCCGGATTACATGAGCAGATCTTGACTCTTTCTGCTCGGTTATGGGCAATCTCTCCTCAATCCGCTGACAAAAACCAGACCCTCGTCATGCGAAGGAGCCTACCTTTTCCAATTTTGGCTGACCCGGAGCAGCTGGTTATCAGGGAGTGGGGACTGTTCAATGACGACGATCCAAAGGGCAGACCAATTCCGCATCCGGCGACATATATTATCAATCGCGATGGTCAGATTCACTGGGCGCATATCGGTAAATCTACACGAGATCGACCGGATTCGGACGATATTCTAGAACAGCTGAACGAGCTCAGGCGTTGAGGCTAGGGTCGCCAGAAGGAACATCCGCTGGCAAGAAGGAAGGGCTTGCAGGGTGGGATGAAAAGCATGGGAATGAGTAGCAAAACGCTGGCGATGAAAGTGCTAGAGGCGCAAAAGGTATCCTATGTGGTCCATACGTATCCGGAGTACGAACGCGACGCCAAGAAGATCGCCCAGTGGATAGAAATACCAGCCGAGCGGATATTCAAGACCTTAGTAGTCACCAGGGAAACGGGAAAGCCGCTACTGGTCATGGTTCCGGGGAGCCATCAGCTTAATCTGAAGAAGTTGGCAAAGGATTTGGGCGAAAAAAAGGTGAAGTTTGCGTCACACGTTCAGGCTGAGGAGTTGACAGGACTCGAAGTCGGTGGAATCTCCCCCCTAGTGCTGCTCAACAGAGGTTTTATGATCCTACTTGATCAGTCAGCTACCGCATTTGATACCATTTGCGTTAGCGCTGGGAAGAAGGGCGTTAACATCGAGTTGGACCCAGTTGACCTCCACAAAGTCACTGCTGCGCGCTATGTCGATGTAATATCCTGAAACCCTCCTTTGACCCATAGGCAGGAGGCTGATCGCTATTATTCCTTCGTCATAACCGGTAAATAGGATACTTCGGGAGCCAGTTCTACAAAGTGATTCAGCAGTATCAAACCGGATTCACCATCGGTTAAGGCGACAACGGTTGGAAGCCTCAACTTGGTGGAGGATAGGGGGGTCAACACGGCATAGGTTACAGTGATATTGTGGGAATTCTCAACGATACCCCTCCATGTAATGATCGTTCCGGCTGCGTTTACCATTCCTTCTGATGCGGTTAAGGTCGCCGAGATCAGCGAGAGATCGCCTGGCATGTAGATCGTTGCGGTCGCCAAACCAGGATCAACGGCCGAATTGATGAGTTCCAGCTGATATGTAATCACGCCACCAACATCAGACACCAGGGGGGTTGACTCAAAGCGAGACTCAGACAAATCGGGCGTGCCAATCCAGAGAGGCGCAGTACGGTCAAACAACAGATTGTGCCCGTCATAAAAAATATCAACAGTATTGTCGATTAATGTACCGGCAGGTGCATCCGTGTCCAGCGATGCCTGGTAACGGATGACATGTTCCTCTCTGCCGTCAAGTTGGCCTTGCCAAGTAAGTTCGTGAGTGCCATGATTGTAGTGCGCACCTCCCGCAATTGAGCCAGGTTCGATGGCTAGTTCGGCGGGCAATGTGTCAGTCACCCAAACGCCTGTTGCGTCTGCTCCACCGGCAACCCGCAAGGTAATGGTATAGGCTATTATTGCCTCTATTTCAGTTGCTTGAGGGACGACCCGCACGTCCGCCTCGAACGTGCTTTCCCCAAGATCGCTTAACCAACCAACAATACGATTCATGGTTTCGCCGCGGACTCCTTCGGGAAGAGTCTCAAATGGAATCGCCCAGAACACAGTCTTCCAATCGGCACCTGCATTGACTACGCCAGCAGCCAAGCCCCGATCATGCCAGAGCGACACACGTCCATCCCTAGATGGAACGAGTCCGTCGCTGAAGTTCTGGTATGGTCCAAAATCAAGCTTGAGTGGGTGGGTCAGGATATCTAGGAAGGCGGGGTTGTCGTCCGCGAAAACTAGGGTAGGGGAAATCGATTCCTTGTAGAATTGAACACCAAGATAGTGTGTTGTCAGCAACTCTTCAGAGTGTCGGAAGAGATAATCCTGGCTACTCAGAAAAAGACGCCCACCCTGGTCCAAGTAAGACACCAGCGTCTCGAGCTCACTATCGGTAATGGGCAATAACCAGTCGTATCCGGTGTACCAAATGACAAAATCATATTCGTTGAGCAGATACGCTGGTGGACTCCCACGTGCGACTGGGGACGTTCCTATTTCCCAGTAATCGTTAGCGAAATCGTTGGCATTGAGAGCAGAAGAGTATACGTGCTCACGATCGTACCAGCGATCATCATCAACCAGCAGGAAATGGCCGGGCGTTTTGAACCGCACCGGGACCTGAACATGGTAAGATGGTTCAGTTGAAGAAGTAACTACTATTTCGAACTCTTCTTCCGTGTCTGGCTCCAGATCGATTGGGACATCTACAGTAAACGTAACGTTCCCTAACTGGCAAGAGCCTAATGTCAAGGTATTTGTCAATATTGTAATAGGCCAGCTACTATCATTTAGGGTCAAAAGGAATGTGTCTGTTAATGTTTCGCTCAGATTGGCTATCTCAAGTGTGCCGGTAAGGCGATGGCCCGATACGGCAATTTCGTTTACGGATGTCGGGCTGATTCGCGCGCCTATCTCCCGGTCAGATTTGGAGAAGTAGCGCAAGCTTTTTGAGATTATTTGAGAGCGCTCCTCCGCTCTGGAAACCCCTTCTAGCCCGAATCCTAGGTATACAGCATTGAATGGCGCACAGTCACCTGCCTGCAGGCCGGCTAATGATCCGTCCTGATATCTGAAGGCTGGCTGTGTAAACGCACCCGGCTGAACACGAACGAAGTCTGTAGCTTCCTGATTATTGGCGCTGTCCGGGCCATTTAAGGTGAAGGAGATCGGGCTGAACACGGAACTCTCGTGCCCGGTAACCGTTAGTGGGGGAGTGTTCTTTCCCAAATGCTCAGCCATCAAATGATGACGCCACCAGGATTGTGAACCAACGAATAATTCCTCATGTTCAGCAACATTTTGTCCGCTGATAAGCAGGTTCCCACCCTGGTTCAAGTAATCCGAGATCGTCTCTCCCGCTGAAATCCCTGCTGGTGAGTCGGTTGGTGACGACCAGATTACTACGTCGTAGGCGGACAAGGTTTCAGCGTCAGGAACATCCTCAAAAGGATCGCGAATGGAGATGAAATCATGAGCGAACTCGAGTTCCTGAAGAGCATCAAAGTAATACTTGGCCTGGCTTTGATAGTACCATTGACCGCTATCCACCAATAGTACACGCGGCGCTGAGACAAGGCTGAAATCCAGATTTGCATTGGCATCGCTTGATACAGCCGCAGTCGCTTTTCCTAGAAGGTAGCCAATGGACGCGGCTTCTATGTCATAGTCTCCCTCTGGTAAGGAAACAGTATATTGACCTAAATCGTTGGAGGTAACCGAGATTGGCGTATCGATGACGGAAATGGAAGCCGGTACCGGTAGACCCGTGGCCGAATTCGTCACCATTCCCGATACCGTACCCTCTGGTCTCTTAATCAAGCTGATGTCTAGTATTGTGTTCTGGTTAGCCGTCACCGCGACAAGTCCCATTTCGTACGTATCGAAGCCAAACTCGTTAATACCTATATCGTAGAGGGCAGGTTGGAGGGGAACCTCGTACCGGCCAGCCTCGTCCGTGTCAAAGTCCAGAACAGAACCTTCGGGTGTCGTTATCAACACTGTGATATTTGACGCCGGTTCGTCGCCATAGTGCACCCGTCCAGCGAGCACTCCAACTGGTATTTCTCCTGATACCGCGGCATAAGCATCAACAATTCCCCAGCCGCTGCTGTTCGAAGGAATCGGGAGATCAATAATCCTAGCTGTGGCTGTTAGGATTGAGGTAATTTGGGCCTCATCTAGCGTAGCATTCGCCGATAACATGAGAGCGAATACGCCGGCAACGTGGGGAGCAGCCATCGAGGTTCCATTTCTATACGAGTAACCTTCACCCGGCCTCGCTGAGAGAACGTAAGTTCCTGGTGCAACTATTGCGGGCTTAGGCTCGGCGCTGAAGGCCGAGGGACCGCGTGAAGAGAACCAGGCCACGGCATCTATATCGTCGCTAGCTCCGACGGCAAAGGTATCTGGATAGCCGGCGGGTGTATGAATGGTTCCACCACCCGGACCACTATTTCCGGCCGCAAAAATAGGGATGATCCCGGCACTCTTAATGGCCTCCACATCCGCCAAGAAATCGAGTATGTTGCTCTGACTACCCCAAGAGTTATTGACAACATCGGGACTTAAGGATGGATCACCTCCTGGGGCCAGGAGCCATTGAAATCCGGCATGGATATTGCCAACGGTACCAAATCCATTCGCATCCAAGATTCGTACGGCCATCCAGTGCGCCCCCGGAGCGACGCCGATACCGTTCTTACCGACAGCGGTGCCGGCCACGTGGGTGCCATGCCCGCGAGGATCAAACGGCGCGCCAGTTCCGTCAATAGCATCGAACCAACTAGCCAGATGATCCGGATCAGATCCTCCTCCAAAACCCCTGTAATTCTCCTGCAGCGACGGATGCAGCCAATCAACACCCGTGTCCATGACTCCCACGACGACACCAGAGCCATCGATACCAAGGCCATCCCATACGTGGCCAGCGCGAATGTTTTCAAGACCCCAGGTTATGCCAGCTGGCGGCAAACCGAAGGTCTCATTGTCCTCGTCAAGGAGCAACTTGGGCGTGTCAGGTACGATGCGCTCAATCCCAGGTTGCGAGGAAAGGATGGGAAGAATCGAAGGGCGTCCAGTGACTTGTATCGCATTGACAATCCATAGAACTCGATAGGAGGATACGGCGCCATCAGCGGCCAGAAGATCAAGTTGTTCTAGCAGAGGCGCCTGGCTATAGGTGGCAACATCCTGAAGCGCTTTGACGACCAAATGACGCCGTTCACTTCTGTCCTCTGGTAGAGTGAGTTCTTCTAGATCGGCCTTGTTTTCCATGTAGATGATGACGTCGATTGGGCTATCAGCTTCGCCCTTTACTAGAAGCTTTTCGATCGCAGGATCCATGACGGATTGGATAGGATCGATCACCGAGGTGGCAACTTCGGGAGCTTGTGAGGTGTAAGCAAAAAGCGGAAGGAGCATTAGCGCGGATGCGACTGAACAGACCACTATCCACAGGGCTCGTTTTGGGCCTGGATTTCGTAAGTCGCTCACTTTGACGGTAGCTATTCGCACTAACTAACTCGTTATTTGATTCCAAAAGGATACAGATAAGTCATCAGAGTGTTTCGCGTTTATTTAGATGAGGATAGTCGATCGCACCCAGGATCGCAGCTAAACATGTGCCCACGCACCAGCTGTGCATATCTGCAATATGGCCGTGATTCATAGTGCAGCACAGATAACGATGCAATGATACCATAATTCGATTTTAACTGGATTGAACAACGCATGACAACTTACGATCCAGCCGATTTCGGATCGATACGCGGGAAAAGCGGCATCCCTTTCTCTATGAGGCTCCCTGGTTCCAGCTGTCCCCAGGTCAGAGCATCACTCAAGGACTCGGTCGGTCGCCATCCAAGCTGTCTCCAAAGCTCCGCCGTTCGTTCAGGCATGACGGGATGCAAAAGTACAGAGGTGATGCGAAGCGCTTCCGTGGCCGTATAGAGAACAGTGGCGGCGCGATCGATCTCGCCCGTTTTCACCAATTTCCAGGGGCTGGTCTTCTCCAGATAGGCATTTATCTTAGATACGGTCATCATTGCTTCCGAAACAGCTCGATTTAGAGCGAAGTCGGCCACGATTAGGCGGCAAGAATCCACTAGGGTCTCTGTATCTTTCCTAAGTTGTATTTCTTGGGTCAAATACTCCCCGAATTCAGGAATGCGACCGTGGAAGTAGTTTTCAATCATGCTGAGCAGTCTGCTCAACAGGTTACCTAGATCATTGGCAAGATCTTTCTCATATCGGTTAGCCAGCCGGCTCTCGCTAAATTCAGAATCTTTGCCCAGGGTCATGTCGCGGACCAGGTAATAACGAAAGGGATCGGAGCCATATATCCGTATCAAATCCAGTGGTTTCACTACATTGCCAATGGATTTCGACATCTTTGCTCCAGAGAGTATCCACCAACCATGAGCAAAGATAGTCTTGGGCTGGGGCAGGCCGGCAGCCTGTAGCATAGTAGGCCAATAAACACAGTGGGTCGTAAGAATATCTTTGCCGATTAGATGAACCGCCTGAGGCCATTGGACCTCGAATCGCCCCGGATCGCTCAGGTATCCAGCTCCTGTGACGTAATTGAGCAACGCATCGAACCATACATAGGTTACGTAAGCGTTGTCGAATGGAAGGCGTATCCCCCAATCCATCCGGCTTACCGGACGTGAAATGCAAAGATCACCGAGAGGTTTCTTGAGAAAGCCCAGAACTTCGTTACGCCTGTGCGAAGGTTGGATATAGTCCGGGTGCTTGTCGATATAGTCGATCAGCCAAGATTGGTAGCGACTCATCCGGAAGAAATAATTCGATTCACTCAATTGTTCGACCTGGCGGCCACAATCTGGACATTTACCGCCAATAAGGTCTTTCTCAGGCCAGAAACGCTCATCCGGGATGCAATACCAACCCTGGTATTCTCCGAAGTATATATCTCCCGTCTTCCACAACTCCTGCAGAACATGTTCGACAACCTGAACGTGGCGCTCTTCAGTGGTACGGATGAAATCATCAAAGGCGATATTCAAACTGTCCCAGGCGCTCAGGAATCGCAACACCATGTCATTTGCTTGTTCCTGGGGTGTTACACCTCGCAGGTTCGCTTCTCTGCGTACTTTCTGACCATGTTCGTCGGTTCCAGTTAAGAAATACGTCTGGAGGCCGTATAACTTCGCATAGCGTGCAAGCACATCAGCGATTATGGTCGTGTAGGCGTGGCCGATATGTGGTTCGTCATTGACATAGTAGATGGGTGTGGTCACGTAGAAACCTTCTTTCATCCTAGCGTACCTCCGTATGATCCAGCGACTATTGAGCTAGAACCACAGATAAGATGGACCGACTACGGGTCCTATTTATCGATCTGTCTTGTCAAGCGCCGTCGTTGATTCCATGATCAAAAAAACCTCCCCATTGGGGAGGTTCGTCTTCTCTCTGATTGTGATTGCCAGATAGATTACAAGTTTACCCCAACGCGTATCGGCCGCGATCAATAACCGCGGCGCTTTGCATAGCCATATAGGATAACTTCCCAGAATAAATGATCTCGCTCATAAGACTCATCTTACCACGACTGAGCGATTATTCAAGAAGTGGATCGACCCAGTTCGCAGATTACCGGTGGAACATAAGCCCCTTTTTCACGATCTGAAGGACTCTTTCCGGGTCATCGTTTTTCTGCCGTAGTTAGAATAAATGGAAGGTGGGTGATCTGGGACCAGCCAGAAACCTGGTCGGATAGGTATTCAAGTTGGTTCAGCCGATCACGTTCAATGTGACTCAGCGGCAGTTCGCGCAAGAGCTCGAATCGAAACGGGGAGGGAGGGCGGATCCTCTCTAGCAAATCTATTCGCACTGTGAACCCAACGAACTCCAAGATCGAGGGAAGAATTCGGCCTACTTCAGGATCGCCGCCTGCTCGGGTGAGGGCATTTATCCAAATATCCCGGGTCGCAATCTCCTCAGGGTATTCGATCATCGAGAAGTAATCCGGCTCAATTGAAAGAAAGATTCCGCCAGCTCGCAACACCCGCCAGATTTCTCTTACGATTTTCTGTATGGGTTTCATCCAGAGTAGACCCACTTGGCAGAACACCAGATCAAAGGACGATCCCGCATGCGGTAGTTGGGCAGCATTGCCAACTATACGAAACACCTCTTTCTCTTCATGTATTTCGCGTAGTGATTTCCAGCTGTGGTCAAGGGCGATTACGCGCCCGAGTGATCTTCGTCTCAGTTCGCCGGATACTGAACCATATCCAGCTCCAAGATCAAGGATATTCTGCCTTCGGGCGACTCCAATTCGACGAAGCATGCGAGAACGGGCCGGCGCGAGCCATTCTGCTTGTTTCTCAAGAAGGGTGGACTTCGGTTGCGAAGGATCGGGTTGCGAAGGGGAAGTTGATTCAGCCTTTGTGGATTCTTCAGAGGACATGTTCTGATGGTCTATATTGTCACAGATCAATGGGTAAGACGGTTGGCGCCCGCTCCTTGGCGACCGCTTCTTAGCGCCCGCTTCTTAGCGACCGCCTCCGGCACATGCGCACGCACAGGCACAGCCTGCGCAAGCGCAGGCACAGCCACCACTCGAACTGCCACCTCCACTTCCTGAGGATTCTGATAGAGCTTGAAACACGTCGCCAGTGACCCTGTCGATGCCGCTCAGATTCACAGCGCCGCTCGGTCCCTTAACCTGCAGAGCACCCGGCGCGATAGCGTCCGCAAATCGGCCCATCGTCTTCTCGGTCCATCCGGCAAAAGATGAGGAAACGTCGGTGAACGACGTTTGGCCTGGGGAGGATGTCCGGGAGGCAGAAGGCGTCGAGATACGATCGCTGCTATGAAAAGGTCGAATCCAAACCGGACGATAATGGTAATTCGGCGCCATGAAAACTGTCGAGTAATCGTCGTCAAGAAGAAGCCATTGGAGATTAGAATCGAGATATCGTTCTCTCTCCGGAATATCTCCAATTTCACTGGCCTGTTCGATCGCTTTCTTAATGATCGCCCGATAGTAATCTCGAGTATCGGAGAGATCAAAGCCTTTCATCCGACTGGCGGAATGTGTAATGAGGGCCTTCATCGGACGGCTGAAATCAATCTTGTATACTGGTGATCCTGCCCTTTTCTCCAGTAAATCTATGAATCTATGCTCATAGAGCCGGACCACTACACCAAGGTTCTGGGCTACTCGAAGCCTATGAGCCTGGCGCTCATCAGGATCGGTTAGGAGACTCTGAAACTCTGGCGTGATCTCGAGTTCCAAAGGATCGGCGGCAATCTGCTTGAAAATCCCTTTCTCCAGTAGGCCAAATACAACGAGCGTCAGAATCTTGTTCAACGGCAATTCCAGTACAACGCCAGCCTCTGGCGCAGTTAAACCGCGCTTAATACCTCCGCCTTCGACCTGAACAACCGCAGGAAAGTACCGTGGTTTTCGCCTTGAAAGGATCCACTCTACGACGGCGATCAAAATCAATGCCACGGGAAGTAAAATGAGCTGGAAGATAGGATTGGTAATAAGGACGAAGGCTACGGCCAAACTAAGGCTAACCAGAAGGACGATGCCTGTGCCGCCCGTAAAACGCATATAGGCCAGTCCAAAGAGAGCTAGAGTTAGTACGCCCAGGATAACGCGGACGCCCTGATGGTCGTTTAGCCACTCCACGGCGAGGTCAAAGGGACTTTGTTCAATGACGTTTAACATTCCTCGCTTAGGGAAAGAAAGGGCTACAAGATGTTCCTCAGAGGGCACTCCATTTTCCCAGCGCCATGATGCTACGGAGTGATCCTCGAAGTTGATCTTGTCTGTAAATGGCACTTGCTGGTAAAGGAGTTCGCTCACGTCAATACCTGGCAGCACATGGATAGCTACCCAAATGTCGCTTGTCCCGGAAACGCCAGCCGGATCAAACCAGGTGGGACTGATCCGAAAGGAGGCATATTCAGCATCAGTCGTATCCTGGTATACCATTTCCGGCATCGTGAATTCGAAGTGGAAGGTCGAGGTTTCACCCGCCGGAATTAGTCTATCATTCAGATGAATTTCGACTCCGGTATCCAGTACTTCGGAATGGCGTATGTCGGTGAGGATCGCCCCATCTATCGAAGCGCTCATGTTGCTTAAGTCATAATTACTATCGGGTGTTCCGATGTCAATTATCCTGATCGCTTCACCAGAAGGATTATTCGTGAAGGTGATATCGTACACGATATGGGCGCCACCATCTGGCTGGATGAATACCTGCATCTGTAATTCTGGAACCGTATAGTAGTATGATTGGGCCTGTATTGAGACCGATGGAATGAGGAGAATCCCGAGCAAAACTAACAAATAGAGCAAAGGTCGGGGAGATAACCATACCACGAATCGCACCCAAATCTTTCCCCACCAAATCTTGTACATCGACTTGACCTGATTCATTTCAATTCGACTCCTGCCATTCGTGACCAGCCGCTAACTTCACGGGGGCAGTCGGCCGCACAAATAGCCAGACCGGGGCATTCTTCGCATCTAGTCGGCATTTCCACTCGCTCCCGATATCGACGGAATGATTGGTGGTTCCAAATACTCTCCCACTCGTCGAGAAGAATATTCCCAGCGGATTCGTAGGGCCCTCGCGCGGGTATCACCTCTCCTCCCGGCTCAATTCTTACAGATAAGTCATCAGAACATCGGGCTCCCATTTGCACCTGCTCGTCAAGATCTATGTTTAGATTTCGCCATAGTGCGGGTTGCCAGACATACCTGACATCGGATTCGCTGGCCCATTCTTCAACCAGGTCCGCTATTTGTGGTAATGCGGAAGCAGACAGTGCGCCGCTCTCCTCTCCGCTGTGTGCGCCGTCAGGCAAAGCGATGGCGAAGAAATTAACGTTTGAAATATCCATGTGCCTAAGCGAGAATAGTGTGTCGCCGAGCGCATCAATAGTAGAAAATGTCAGGGGAATATCAGCCGATCGTGTCACTTCAAGTTCTCTGATAGCCGCAAAGAGCGGTTCCACCGACCGGTAGTCTCCAGCACCCAGTAAACCATCATGGATCTGTTCATCGGCCGAGGCATAGAATAGCGAGATGTAATCGGCGCCGGCATATGCCAGATCCCTGGCGACGCCAACATGGCCGAGATCCTTGGCCCTTCCTCTGACCCCAGCGATCATGCCCAAATCCTCGGCCCTTTCGACTGATCTGATGAGAAGCTTTGCCTCGGACCTTTTGCCAAATACGAAGGTGACATGGGGAATCCCCACATCCCAGAGACGATCAAGGATCTTCGGAATATCCGAATTAGAGGCTATTGAAATATCTGCCCTCATTGGGGCCATCAAGCGGGCCGCGTAGGATGACACGACCGAATCATCAAGATTAATGATGGGGTAGTTGTCGCCCGGTAGTGAAAGATCTGAGATTATCGTCGCCACCTGACTGATATCGTGCTCCAACTTTTCGTGGGAGGCGCCCCGGAAGCTCTTTTTAACGGAGGTGATGATGTCGATCGTGCTCTTTCCATCAAGCAGTCCCTTGGCGATCATCGCCCCGGATTGGGATAGACGGGCCGCAACAGTGGCATTCACTAGGAGATTACCCTGACCGTCTGGGTCTATTCGAAGATGGAACCTCGTGTACGTTCCGCTATCATCACGCGAGTAATGGTGGATTCCAGGTTCGAGAATAGGCGACGGTGGAGCCGGACGGGCCATTAGCCAACTGGGCAAGTCGTTCTTCTTCTGCTTGTTCATTATCTGATTACCACATGATCCGACGTCATTAGATTGTTCGGCTAACCATATTTAACACGCCTGGCACTGGTTTATACCTTGAAAATCTGTGCCCTCTGTTGCCAGCTGTCTTTTTCTAGCACCAGTACCCCTTATATGAGTTGATGCGGCGCCAGCCGGTGGTACAAAACAGCGATCGGACGATAAATCCCCTGGATGCGGGCTTCGTATCGATTGGAGGGAGATCGTTGAACCGGGGAAAAGCCCTTCCAGGTTATCATTATTATTGGCCTGGTGTTCGATTCGGCAGCCCCCTCCACAGAGGGCCATCTCCGGGCAATTCCAACATTTCTCGGGGAGTCCCGCGGACTCAGGATTTAGCTCTCGATTGCGAAAGCTGAGAAACAAATCACTTTGCCAAATCATCTCCCAAGAATCCCTGAGGATGTTTCCAGCGGCGACGTAAAATGATTGGCAGGGCAATACGTCACCATTTGGTTCAATACATAAAGAATATTCCCCAGCATTACATCTTTTTGCACCGATATCGATTTCAATTGGCGATAGACGGCAATACTCGGTGGGTGTATACCACAGAAACCGCATGTTACGGGCCCGGGATTCGTCTCGAACACGAGTTAAGATGGGGGTTAGTTTCTCGGGCAGAATCGCATCAGGATTCGACTGGCCGCCTCCGCTATGGATCATCCCGTTCATCGCGAACGTACGGATTCCTAGATCGTGAAGGAAGTCAAGAATTGCTGTGACCTCCTGACAATTTCGACTCGTCAAGGTGGTATTGGTGATTACATGAATATCACTTCCCACCGCGTTTTTAATGCCACGAACAGTCTGGGCAAACGCACTCGCACCCATAACCTGGTCATGAAGTTGGGCTTGATGTGATGCTAAAGTGATCTGAACGTGATTGAGACCGGCCGCGACTAGCTGCCTCATGTAAGGGGCGTAAGATAACCTTCGACCATTGGTGTTCAGGCCGGTGATCATTCCTCTGGACTCTCCATAGGTGATGAGTTCTGGCAAGTCCGGATGAAGCGTGGCTTCTCCTCCGGTAAATATCAGGTGGGGAACACCAATCTTATGGAGTTTATCAATGACATCTATCCACATAGCCTTTGACAAGGATGGCATAGGATATCTATCGGGAACGTTGTAACAGTGAATGCAGTGATTATTGCAACCGTATGTTAACGCAAGATCGACTTTGTAGGGTGCTTCTGTTGGTAAAGAGAAAGCAGGGGCTTGTTCGATTCCCGGCATAGAGCAATTCGGGCAAAACGCATCCTGGCTTCCGAAGGAATTCACCATCTCATAAAGACGCTGTAGATCTTTAGTAAGCTGTCCGCGGTCTGCCGAATTGTATCGTCTAAATAGCTGTTTCCTGGCGATTTCCATCGGTACGTTTTCAAGGGCAAGCCAGGTGATTTCCGCGGCCGACTGATTGAGATGAATAACATTGGTCACATCCACAAACACGACAGCGCTCATATCCGCCGCAACCCTCATGTGGACGCGTTTTTTACACCTGCTAGTGCCGACATCGTAATGGTAGAGCCCTGATTTGTACAGAAGGCCGGATGGGTCTGTCTTCTTCGGATCTCTTGTATACCCCAGGCCGATCCTCGACAGCTCGTCTCGAAATCGGTCAAGAATCGGCGCTACCATTTGGGCTCCTCTTCAACCTGGTAGGTCGCTCCACAATGGTCGCATTCAACAAAAATCGCTCCTGCTTTCACATCAATCTGATCCTTGCTGAGTGGTGCGTTACAGGAGCGGCACCGGAATTCCTCAAGGCTAACGTCACCGCTCAGGTCGATCTTTTGGGTTGTTGTCGTATTTTTGGGAATAGATACATAGCGCCCGAGGTACACGATTACTGCCGCGGCAATGAGGAGAACCACGCCAATGATAAGACGAGTAATCTGCCCCTGATACCCAACCAAAAATATAAACCCAAGGGCGGCAACAGCCAGGGCAAGCAGGGTGCTTATTACTCTCATATTCCCCTCCTATCGAGATGCGCGGTCAACGAGGAACGTTGGAAAACCAACGACCATTGCTGGGAGGATTCCTAGGTCTGTTAATAGTAGACCAAAGAGGTGAGAATGAGCAAACTTGGGACTATTGGTGAAACTTGGTCAATACCTGACGGGACTAAGGTTGAACAACAACTGGAAGATCGTCGTCTAGAGAAATCGAATCAGGGAAAATTGGAGCAAATTTAAGCACCTGGTGTTGAAGGGCATCGACAACATAGATGAATCCATCTTCATCGATAGCGATACCTGTGGGAAGGCCAAGAGATCCTCCGCCCTCGCTGAAGACTCCAAAACGACCGAGATATTGGCCGAATTCGTCAAAGATCAAGATCCTCTGTCCTTCTGGATCCGTCACGTAGACTCGTCCAGAGCCGTCGACCGCTACATAAGGTTTGTTGTTTATGGATTCTCCGAACCAGGCGTCTACGGGCCACTCAAAAACGGAGATTAGGTCTTGGTCTAGTCGCTGGATTCTTCCATTCCAAGTGTCTGCGACGAAGACCGACCCGTCCGGACCTTGGGCAATACCAACAGGCTCAAAATACTGCCCCAGTTGGATACCTTCTGAACCGATAAACTGCAAGAACTGTCCGTCAGGCTCGAGTACCTGAAAACGGTGGTTGCCGGTGTCGGTCACGAGAAGATTACCATCTGCTAGTACGACAATCTGACGAGGTCCGAAGAAATATCCACCGCCAGATTCACCTTCTCCAAGACGTCCATACTGACCGATGGTACTTACCAAATTGCCTTCAATATCAAATTTCTGAAGGCGATGGTTCCATGTATCTGCAACGTAGATAAATTGGTCATCAGCGGCAATGCCCCACGGTTCATTGAACTCACCCGGACCAGTTCCCGGCAGGCCAAAATCTGTAACGTAGAGTCCCTGGTTATCGAAGACTTGAATCCGGTTGTTGCCAGAATCGGCGACGTATAAGTCGCCTTCTGGTCCGACAGCGATATTCCTCGGGACATCCAACTGGCCCTCTCCAGAACCGTAGGAACCGATGTACTGAACCGGGTTTACCTGGAATTCGTTTTCGGCATAGGGATCGAAAGGAGGTTCGGCTGCGATTGCGTCTATGCCGTGTTCCCAGATTGTCGCTAGAACATCCTTGCGAATATACATTCTTAGCTCATGCCGAAGCGGCCATTGACCGGCGGTATAAGTACCTCCGAAGACCTGGCTATACTTATCGTAGTCCCTGTAGAAGATTATGTCCCAGAGAGCTTGCCGGACTTCAGGATTGGCCAGCCCTCTTCGATTTTCCTCTTCACCATCCAAATCGCCGATTATCGCGTTCCAGGAGATCTTGCGGTAATCCTCCATTGGCCACCAAAGGAATGTGTAAGTCCGGGAATCGTAATCGTTTCCAAGCAGCGGTTCGACCGTGCTCCAATTTTGACTTCCCGAGATGACGACCGGCGCATCGGCGATACTCCTGGTAGGATTCTCCCCGAAATATTGGCGATTTGGATAGTCACGCAGATACCAGGTAAACGGCCAGGAGGAGTCATTGTCATAAGCTACGCGAATACTCTTATCGCCATTCATCCTCATAGATAGATCCTCTAGCTGAAGCAGGACCTCGCTCTTCGTGGCTGGCGCCCCATGAGCATAAACCAAGAACTCGTTCGCGTAATCTGCATTTTGAAACGCGGCCATGTAGGTGAAGCGGACGGTAATCAGGCTAAGAAGAGCGAATATCGCCAGAAGCCAGGCACGTTTCGTCGTTCCAATATCCATATCGCGGCTAACCCGGCGAACCAGGTAAAAAAGTATCGCGCCAACAAGTACGCTACCAAGAAAGCGACCTAGCCCGCGCAGGTTGGCGACTTCCTGATTGCCAAGGCTTATCTGTCCAAGAATGATGGGTGCAAGGGCAATAACGGTGGCGACGATTAATACGGCGATGAGAGCCACCTGTCCCGCAAAGCGACGGGACAGCATCTCATATCTATTGCCAGTTACCAACCGGTCGTTCATGTACCAACCGGCCATAAGCACCATAGGAAAGATGAAATGCGTGCTAAGCCAGGCCATTTTCTCGCCGGCAAGACTAAATATCAGCCAACTCAGCAGGAACCACCACATAAGGTATGGGATAATCCCAAACAATTCGTTTACATCCAGGAGTTCCCACAAACCGCGACTAATGTCATATTCAGTGTGCAACCTTCTCCTGGCAACAATAAACCAATAGAGTGCCCCAATCATGAAAACGACGCCGGCCGTCGCTAATGCGGGAAGACGATTCTGCTCCGCTCCTAGTTCCAGACTCCGATTAGCATACCAATTTATGAAGCTAAATAGCAGTAGGGACACAAGGATCAAACCCAACCAATAGCCAACAATCTTGTTCAAACGACGCTTTTTGGCCCATAGATGGGCCGCCAGAAGTGTGAATAGGATTGGGAGAAATTCATACAGAGGTAAAACGAAAAAGTAGAATAAGCCGGGTTGGTCGGCACGCTGCACCTCTTGCTGTTCTAACCAATAACCGAGGGACCCGATCATACCACTGGCCCAGCCGCCTGGATTGGTGAAGAACGAGGTGTAAAGAACCAGGAATATGCCGTGGTAGATTAGCGCGGCGATCAGCCATTTCCGCTTGTTCCACCAGAGACCTACTAAAATTGACACAACGAGTGTCACTAACAAAAACACACCGGTCAGAAAGACATCTGACCTTACCAGCGCCGTACGGCATTGGGCATCGAAAACTCGGGTGAAGATGAGCTGAATAGCTGATAGATTCTCTTGCGTAGCAGCCTCACAGAATCCGGGGGAGGCGTTCATGGGATCTTGACCAGCGGTAACAATCAGGAATGATGTTGCCGTCGGCAGGGTAAGAGTTGTGAGTAAGACGACTAGATCGAATTCGGCGTAGTTATCGATATGTGGACGCATTCGATATGCAAGCGCGAAGAGAGATCCAGCCAGCAGGAAGATGCCGGTAATTTGAAGTCCTCTGAAGATAGTCTCCCCTTGGCTTAATATGTCGTCTAATCCTTCCTGAGCAAGTGCCTGATCTGGATCAGCGGCGAAACCTTCGTCGACCGCCGTGACTGGCTCGACGATCCCTTCCTCGGGTTCTGCCGGCGCGTATCGGACGCCGACATATCCAATTGTGAATACAATGAGGGCCACGAGAAGCACAATAAGAGGTTGGAGAAGCCTGGGAAGAATTTCTCTAAACCAATCGGCGGTCAGTATCTTTGCCGCCAGAGCCATCGCTAGGAAGCTACCGAAGATGGCCACATATATAAATGATGTTTCCATGGTCGTGAACATCAATGCCATTCCAACGGCAAACCACCATAAGTACTTCTCCTTTCGTTTACGAAGGTAATATTGGATGGCGATAAATACAATCGCGGCCGCGGCAATAATGTAGATATCGTGTCGAATATATCGCGAATAGTAGGTTATGTACGGCGATATTAGGAGGAGAAAACTGGCGATGATGGCTCCGAGCCGGCCGATCCATCTTCTCAGAAAATACGGCAGGATGACGAGCAAGGTACCGATGATCGCAACTGGTATCCTTGAACTGGTGTCGCCATCACCGAAGAGCCAATAGGACAATGCGGTGGCATGGAAGAGGCTGGGTCCATGCATAAGGGGCGAATGCTGATAACCCTGACCGTTGTAATACTGGTATGAATATTGAGTATGCAAACTCTCATCGTGACTGACAACCCGATCTCCTACTCCCCAAAGTCGAGTTGTCAAGGCCAAGATGACAAAGATCAGATAAATCGTCTTTTCCCAATCCAAGTTGATGGAGGAAATCAGTGGTCGACTTAACAAGTCTTGGGTGTCGTATCGCTCGTTTTCGTTAGCGTCGGTCATGCAAGTCCTCGGTGCATATGGTTTTCACTATCGGTGGTTTTCCGCGCAGGTAGTTACCTAGCATCTGCAGGGGAAGGTGCAGGTGTAATCAACGGGTGGCTTAAGATCTGAATCGGTAATGCCTGATCAGCGCTTTCATTCGACCGAATTAGCGGAGTCGGTGAAGAGGTTGCAGCCGTTGGCGTATGCGTATGGGATGCTGTCGCCACATAAGCTGTAGAGACAGGAGAGGTATATCCACCAATCTCCTGCTTAAACATCAAATTAAATCCGGCAAGAAACACGACAAGAAACAAACCGGCAATGGCCAATTGCTGGCGGATCGTCACGTTTCTTAGCAGACCAGTTCGCCTCGCCGGCACTCGTGGCATCATTGCACTAAGTTGTGCCCGGCTCTGTCCTGACGCTTCGACGGTAGAACGAACAAGCAGGCCAATTCGCTCCTCGGCAGCGACCAATTGCCGGCACTTGACACATAGTGTGAGATGCTTAGAGATGGTGCGTTTGTCCTCTTGCGGCAGAATGTCCAATACGTAATCCGCGGCCAGATTTCCTATGTGTTTGGTGATCGATTCTTCATTCATCGGACTAAGCATCTTCTTGACTATCTATGTCGTTCATTAATTTCTTTCTGAGGGCCTTGTGCGCGAGTCGCATCCGTGACTCAGCCGTCTTGGCTGGAATTCTAAGGACGTTTCCAATTTGTACGTATGTCAATCCCTCATAGTAGCGAAGAATCGCTGTCTCCCTAAGTTTGGGGGATAGATCACCTAAGGCTTCCCATACTAGCAATTGTCTCTCATTTAGTGTGACTGAATCATCGGGAGATATAACACTCTCATCCGCTACTTGTTCTCTAGCAATGGCATTTATGGACGTCGTGATGAGCCACTTACGCCTTCGCTTGTTCCGGCATCTGCTGACCGCAATCTGGTAAAGCCAGGTCTTAAAACTGGCCTTACTTGGGTCATAGTTTTGTAGTCTCCTGAATGCATACTCAAAGGTATCCTGCAAAACCTCTTCTGCATCTTCTCGATGGCGCAGAAGAGAGAGACATAATCGATAGATCAAACCTGCATATTGGTTATACACCTCTACGTAAGCGGTTTCCTCACCTACTAGACATTGCTGTACCCAAAAATCGAGCGCTGGTTGGGAGGTGGAGACCAGCGAGTTAGCAGCAGAGAGAGCTGAGTTATCCATTAGCCGACACCCGCCAGATCTGAACGCAGCCAGAATATGAGGCGTTCCTCGATAAGAGGAGTGGGGGCTTCATGGAAGAGCCACCAAACAAGTAATTGCGAAGGACTGACAGGATAGTCGCCTTCCGGTCGAGAATAGCCGAGGTCAATTCCGATATATTCGCTAGCTAATTGCGGTTCTCGGTCAAGTTCGGTCAACAGCCCGGATGATGTTATCGACAATGGCAAGGCAATTCCTTTATCAAAGGACTTTAATTCACGCAGGTACCAATCCAAAGAAGGGTTATCGATCGTTGAATAGATATCAAGATCTGAATCAGAGCCCTTGACCTGCCACGATACCTGTTTTATCGTCGAGGTTAACAATCTGATATCGTCATCTGAAGCGCTGGTTACCCACGGTTCACGCGGGTCGTTGGCGGCTTCCTTGCCTAGCCATAGGGCGGTACTCCAGGAGTATCCGACCAGGAGAACGAGCAGGCCTATTATCAAACCTTGCACGGATGCTCGACGCTGCCCGCTCCAAAGGATAACCAGGACGAGTAAGACAACCACAATAGCGAGAAAGACGAGGAGCAGATGATAATATCCTGCCCGGATATCTATATCTAGCTCACTGGGGAGAAGTCTGCTATATCGACCAAGGTTCACGTAGGCAACAACACCTACTGCGGCGACTGTTAAGGCAATAAACCATTTTAGCCTCCCTGTATCGGCTCTCATAATTGCATCGACGAAGCTGCCGATTATCAGAAAACCAGGAAGGGCAAGCGCCATCGTATTTGACATGACGCCTCGCTGCACGAAAAGCAATAATAGAGCAGACACCATCCAATAAACGAGCAGCATTGGAAAGGGTTTACCGCGCCACGTTGCCCAGACAACGGCCGAGCCACCTAAGAGCAATAGAATCATTTCGTATCGAATGAGCGCAGATATCGGCCGTAGCCAATCCTGGACGTCCGCAGGAGCCAGAAACGCGGCGATCCACTCCGCAAAAATCCGAGCTGTGGCGCCAATTCCACCAAGGTTAAGAAGAAATCCTGAGCCAATGATGAAAAATGTCCCCAAAAAGATAAGAGCGGAATTTCTCAAGGTCGAAGTATCGGGGTGATATAGAGGGCGGCGGTCTTCATGGTCGTCTCGAAAAAGAGCAGGACCTAAGAGCGCCTGACCGATCCAGGCAAGGGACATCGTTACAATGAGGCTGTAGAAGAGTGTCGCACTTGTAAGACCCAATCCCAAGGTAAAACTCATGGTATACAACCAGATTGGGCGGTTGGATTGCTGGTAATTTAACCATCCAACGAGCAGCAAAAATCCTGCGAAAAGTGCGATGGAGGAGCCGTCTACGGTTCTGGAAGATATGACCAGAATGGGCGATACCGCAATCAACAAGGCCGCAATCAGTGCTCCAAGTCGTCCGGTGAATTGCTTTATCCACCAGGGAAGAAGAACCAGTGCCAGTCCGAAGAATGCTGGAACGAGGCGCATGAGGGCATCGCTGAACCCAAGGACTTGAGATAGGGGAGCGGTGAGACTATGGTAGGCAGGGCTGATAATTGCTATGGAGTCCGTCCCTGGTTGCCAAGTATTCCAGACAGCTAGAGCCTGGAGTGCTTCATCCGGAGAGAGGGGGACTCGGCCGAGGTCAATGAATCGCGTAATGGCACCAACTAACAGGATTGCGCCATACAGAACGTGCTCGAGTGTAAGCCAAGAGAACGCTTTTCGTTCGTCGACCATCACTTCCTGTCCCGTCTCTGCCTCTAACCTAATTCCCATTTCTGATTCATCTATAGCGATTCTAAGAGGATGGGTTCCATCGATAAATCTTCACGCTTCCGTTCTGATAAGCCACGTCTAGATATTGGTCGAACAATTCCTCGGCTCTAGGACTGTAGGTGTTTTTTTCAAGAGAACCAAGGTAAATATAGTTCACGCCATATTCATCTAGAATAGCTGATGCCTGCGCCCAGTCCAGACCTTCGTAGACATCTCCTACCGCCGCATCTCGCTGAGCGGGTTCAGGCGTGCTTCCGCGCCACTGGTATTCATGTCCAGCCCAACCTAGAACGGTGGGAAATCCAGTGCTGGCGGAGACACGACCGAAATTCGTATACTGTCCTCCAACTGCTTCCAATATTACAGGTATTCCATCCGCGTTCTTCTGTAGCCAGGTTATCGCCTCCAACTCGTCCGGATTGAACCTGCCGATATGGCTGAGACCGTTGAGCGTCGCCGGCGCTCGGCTGTCGCTAGCTATCGCGCCACGATACTCTAATGCCCGAGATTGAATCGCGTAATAAGGAAATAGTAAAGATGCAATTAGAGCTACACCATAGGCGCTTGTAGCCAGGATCCCAGCTATCCGGAAATTCCGCAACAGGTAATCTAAGCCAAATAGAGCGACTACGCCAAACAGCACCCATGCTTGGTAGTAGAATTTGAAGATCGTGTTTAGTCTCTGACCAAAGTTGTCCTTCAAGTATACAAACTCCGGTCCGAGGATAAGCAGCGATCCTGTCAGAACAAGTAGGAGGATAAACGGTATCACGCTAGGCGCTGAATCTTGAATTACTGATGAGACCGGCTCTAGGTCCCGGTCAAGAATTCGCATCATTAGGTAGAAAATGACAAAGATCTGAACTGAAAGAAAGATAATCAGTGCAGAGTAGGGAATTCGCGTCACGAGAAGAGTGGGTAAGAGCGATGTTACGGCCGCGATAGCCCACCGGAAACGAAGAAAGGGGGATGGATCCGAGGGCAGAATAGGTAGGTCTCGACCCAGGTCAGCGGCAAGGGACGCGATGGTAGACCGGCTTTCATCACTCGTGGCGATTATCAGTCCCAACAATGCCATCAGAAGCATCAAGGCTACAATGATACTGAGCGAAATACCAAGTGACCAAATCCAGTACCGGCGGCCACCGGTTTCTGATGGTGTTCTCGCGCCCCGGATGAAGAGAGTAAGCAGCAAAGTTACGACACTTATCAAAGACATTCCGAAGATTACCACTATGTGTACCAATCGAGTCGGTCTCATAATCATCGGTAATAGGAATGGGGGACCGGCTTGCGAACGAAAACCTAAGTAGAATGGCAGGTATAGTATCAACGATCCGATTATCAATATGATGGCCAAGGTGATGCCCTGCCGGAATATACGGCTTTGCCAATGACCATTTTGTCGCCACTTACCGAGCATAAAGGCGCCAATGATGACAAACATATGTATAAGCACATCCCAAGTATTTAAAAACGACAGCCCACCAAGCAGAAGGATTGTAAAGAGCAGCAGGTAGCCATCGCGCGATCTCAGATCATCTATCGCTGCTCGCAGACCTTTGCGTCTGATAAACTGTTTATAGTCAACACTGTCCGGACCCGGGTGAAGCCACCAGCTCAGGGCAACTACGAGACTCAGGAAAGCAAAGGGCAGTGATAGAACGTGCGAATGCAGATCACCGAGAATAAAACTGAATCCAGGAAACTCGGCGATTGGTTCAAGACCTGCTTCCTCGCGACCAGATAGACTGTATTCATGGATGACACGAGAAGAACGCCACCACCACCACTGGGAAGTTTCGTAGCGCGGAGTGGAGGATTCATCTAGAGGTTGGTTCAAATCCCTAATATCCAGCCATTCCCAAAATTCCGGCGGTCCTACATCCTCGTTGTAAAGAATCTCTGCAGCGATTTCTAGATTTCCTGCGATTGGGATAGCGATGGCTGCGACTACGGCGAAAATCACCGCTGATCGCTGCATGGCGCCACGGCTGGAGGAGATAAGATTGAATACCAGACCAAAAGCGCCCAGAGCGCTCGCCGCGGCAAGCCAAGCAATGCCGAGGTTAAAACCGACCGCTTCTGGTACGGCAGCCAACCTGGTTATCACCGATGTGATCACATAGCCGAAATAGTAATAACTAATGGCAAACCCAGACAACCAGGGATCGGACGGCGGAAAATCTGGGCTGCGCCCAACAGAGTTCAGAAATGCAAACTCCATGGGTTTTTCCGTGCCCGTGATCGCCGGGTTCTGTGCACGAACCATGGTCCAGAGGACGAAGATGATGGCGAAGACGAGCTCGGCTACCAGTACGTAGCGCCAATGATCGCGCATCCATGAAAAAACTGATTGATTATCCTGGTCTTCCGAACGCTGTCGATGGAACGACCAGACCGACAACCCTAGTAGGAGCAGTACCGCGAGAAAAATGCCTCCTAAGCTATTATCAAGAAATCCAAGCGATCCAAGAATCCAGAATATGTAGCTGACTATAAGAAGCCCGATAAGCTTTACGAAAGCATAGCCACGATCAGGTAGACGTCCCAAAACAAAGTAAGAAAATGGCGTTGCCGCTGCGCCGATGAACATCAATACAGCCCACCATCGGAAGGCGGCAAATATGTCGCTGAACGTCATCTTATCTGCCTTGGCGCCATACTATGACTTCGAAGATCATCATCCAGGTAAATGTGTATTTCCGAACCACCTCAGCCTATTACCTCATAGATGCTAACTCCACCATTGCTATAAACCTCATCGAGCAGACCTTGTTCTACCATGTTTTCGAACTTGATAAGCCCTTGTGGCTGGTAATAGATCCATTCGAGCTGCCCAGCATAAATGTACTTCACGTCATATTTGTCGAGTATCTGAACCGCCTGATTCACGTCGGTAGTGTTATAAAGATTATGGACATCATTTATCCGGTTGGAAACCAACGAAGCGGGCAACATAGCTCGCTGCTGACGTTGGTGCCAATCCCAGCCAACTACCGACGGTAGGCCAGTATACATGGCAACCCGACTGGCTACCGACCGATAGGGATTGGATCCATGTGCTTCGACGATGACGGGTGAACCTTCTATGTTTTGCTGCATCCATCGAATCGCATCATAGTCATAGCCTAGATCTACGGTTCTTCCTGATCCATCGAAGCCGACGTCGTTGTATGTTGTGACTTGCATGAATGCCATGCTATCCAACGTTCTCGGCGCTTGTGGATTCATTCGAGTATCCCACTTAGCCTTTGTTGCCAGGATTGGGTAAAGAGCGGCCGCCACTAAGAGCAACGCAAGGGTAGCAGTCCAAACACGTCGAAGTCTGGGGTGGGTCTTCAAAGCTTGCCATGCCACTACAGCTGCAACGCCGCTAATGATGCTGAGCATCACCCAGACCTGCATATAGAATTTAAAGACCGTGTTCATTCGACCGATGTCGCCATCGAGGACGATAAACTCGACCAGGAGTGTTAGGGTAAGGGCGCCGGAGATAAGTACTAACACAATTCTCCGTGCGGTCGCAAGACCCGGTCGCAAGGCTAACAGTCCTGCTACGAACGCCAATGGGAGCACGAGGGGAGCAATCAAGTAGCCTTTGATCAGCAATAATGCCGAGAGAAGTGCAACAAGAACAAGACCGAATAACACGAGCCAGGCAAAACGTTCCCACTTTTCGAGAGAGGTTCTTGACCAACTATTGCTCCATGTCCGGAACTCGATCGCCAAGTAGGTTATGATAAAGAACAAGAACAAGCCGTAGATGATCAGATAGTTGCCGAGACGAGTAAATGAACCCGGCCAGAGAGATACCGAGGAATAGGCAGTACCGTAGTTTGCAGCAAAGGGTATGAAAGGAACTATGGAAAGGGTGACAAGAATCGCCGCGTACACAAGGGCATGGCCTATCATCTTAAGATTGAGTCGATTAAACTTGCGGTAGGCCGCATAGGTCATCGCCAGAACCCCGATAAGTAGATAAGTTGGAAAGTCCCAGGTATTTGTCGGCCGCAACACACCTATCGCCAGACCTCCCACAGCTAATGTTGCTCCTATCTCCCAGGCGCTGGGTCTTGCTTCTTCTTCGGCTTGCAGAGCAATCGACACAGCCCAGGCCAAAGCAAGAAGAGTCAAAGGCAGAGCGATCATATGGGCGTGCAAATCCCCATACAGGAACGTGAAGAAGGGAAACTCAGTGATCGGCTGCACTTCACCTGGCTCAGCATTGATCGCCCGGCTCGCAAGCCAGAACCAATCTCCAGGATAGATAGGCGCTGGACGATCTGTGAGGGTAAGATCGACACCCCCGTCAATCGTGCGTACGATTGTGTCAAGGGGGGCAAAACCTGTATCCACTTCGCTATCGCTGGCTAAATTCCAGGTATTGAATACAACTGTAACCTCGGCAAGATTACCCAGAACCACACATAGGAGGGCCGCAACAACTCCGGCTACGATAGCTTTCGTCTTAATCCTTGAGAGGCTAGTCCTTATCGAGGGCCAGCCTGACTTCGAATCGATCTGATCCAGTTTCTCACGTCTACGGGTGGTCAGGTTGTATGCGATGCTGAACGCACCTATACCCGTGAAACTGAATAACATCGGAAGAATCAGGTTATAGGCAATCGTAGGCAGTATTCCGAGAAGCTTGGTCAGCGCCCCTACATATACGAATCCATAATAGTAGTAATTGATAGTTCCGCCTGAAAACCACGGATCATAAGGAGGGAAATAGCTACTTTTCAACACGGCGTTGAAGTAGGATAGATCCATCGGTTTCTCGCCGCCCCATATAATGTCCCAGGCATCTGGATTTCCCAAGCGGATCACAATTAGTAAAATGAATAGCAATAAGGCCAATAACTCTGTAATCCCGATGAGCACATAGTTTTCTTTGATGAATACGGCCAGCTCATTTCGCTTCTTCATGGCAATCAGCACGCTTGTAAAGAGCAGCAGAACCAAGCCTAGAAGTAAGGTCGTTCGGGAGTTAGGAAGTATCCGTAAACTGGCGAGTAACCAACCAAAGTATGAGATCAGAAGTATCCCAAGTATACGGGCGAACGGATAGCCGCGATCGGCAAGACCCCGAAATACGACAAATGTGAGCGGAAATGTTATCCAGCCAAGGACAATAACGGCAATCCACCAGAGGACCGCAGCCAACCAAGGATGTTGGGCTAACAGACCATCCATGTCGAAAAGTCTGCTAAAAGTTCCTTCACCATATTGTCTCGATTCAATGTCTGCATCGAGAAGTAATCCGTTAGGAGCTTTTGTGGCCTGCCCTGGGGTCATGAAAACGACCTGATCAAGATCAACCGAACCGAGGGTCTGCCGAACTCTTTCAGGATCATAGGCATCGGTCTTAGCAAATATCCAGACCGGCGGGTGATCGTATACGCTAAACGCTTCCTCGACCGCGAGATCACCGGCCGGAGGCCATCCTATCTCAGGCGGTGAACCCCAGTTTATCTCACCCCCGACATCACTGATATATAGTGGGCCCACGTGCAGGTCGGAATGGAATTGGGTAGCAAGCTTAAAACCGAGCTCTCCGTTAAATAATGCTTCGTAATAGCGAGTTGTTAACGGGTATGTCACTGGGAGTCTAGGAATCGACCACAATGCCCTCTGACTGCTCAAGATTATGTAGTCGGATTCCTCTAGCCATCTGTAGAAACTCTGGCGTTTGTCCTCGCTATCAGGGTGGGTGATGGGTATCAAGCCTTCACTCAAACCCTCGAAATACATCGAATAGGGATCCCGGCCCTCGAGTCGCACAGGCAACGAGTCATCCCAATGCTCATTGGCTAACCGGCTCGTGGAGGCGACGAAGGACCCACCGGGTCCCGCCTCAGCGAGAAGAACGTACTGTTTTTGGCTGTCTATCTCAGTCTCTGGTAGGTTGACGGTGACCGCTTGGCGTTCGCTACCAAGGCTTAACGCTTGACTGACCTCAGCGAGGGAAATGCCATCAGTCAGCTCTATCAATGATGTCTTGAGGTTTTCGCCGGCATCGCCGATCTGATCGCCCTCCGCATCGCTCAAATAATTGAAGCGTATACCTTTCAGAAGACCATCTTCAGGAAGTGAAAAATCTAATCTTAACGGGGGGCCTCCGGCATAGAAGTCATACCTGCGAAGGGGTAGTTGAATCTGCCGTTCCTCGCCAGCAACTTCATAGATCAACGTAGCGCCGGATGGAACATTCTCGAACATCCAGGCAGATGCCTGTACCCTCGTTACCGGGTTTCGATAAATATCCAGAAACGCATTGGCCCATAGGAAAGTTGGCACAACAACCAGGACGATCAGCGTTCCTGCAAGAAATCGTTTTTTCCGGTTTTCTCCGGCACGATTCCAGATCTCAATTAAGGCCCAACTGCCAAGGAGAAATAGGAAGGGGTAAATTGGTAGAAAGTACCGGATTGACTTCACCCAACGAGTTGACATAAAGAGGAAATAGAGCCCGGTCCATGCAACCAAGAGAAAGTGTGTGGTCCAATCTGGCTTTGCCCGAATTATGCGCCAGAGAGCCCAGAAGAAACCAAATAGACAGGCCAATCCAGCAGTTATGCCCATACCCCACAGGACGATATTTGTTAGAGGAAAAGTAACAGGCGCCCGGTCTGTCCATTGGAGGGCAGGGGGGAAGGTCGCGTCAGGACTCTGGAGCGTCTGAATCTCCTCCATGTTCGCCAACCACTGTGGATTTAGGCCGATGATTGACTTCATCGCGAGAACCAGAGTATTTGGTAATTCGCCGGTTTCAGCAAGTGCCGTTTCTCGAACGATTTGAGGATCAGAAAAAGCGTAAGGCTGGGCTATTCGAAAGACAACAACTGAAATTAGGGCAGCGATGACAATGCCTAATACTGCCTTGAGACTATCTGACCTTCCTCTGGGTGAGAGCAGGTATCTCCAGCCTTCATCAGGAGACGAGTCAATAGAGCGACGAGCAAGCCAGATAAATGCCGCCACGACAGCCATTGATGCGAGAAGGGCGAGGTTGATTCTTGAGGCAGCGGAGAGTCCAAGCATAACGCCGAACAAAACCCACCAGCGGAATTCCCTACTATTTTCGCTGGCCCGGACTGCCGCGTACATCGCTACCACAGTTGCCGCCGCAGCCCAATTATCCATTGTGAAGAAGTGGGACTGCTGGATAGGTAAGACTGCCAGAGCCATTAATAGGGCAGCCAAAATGCCGGTTCGCCAATCGTACAAGCGACGGCCGATCAGAAAAGTGAAAGCTATGGAAAGTAAGTCCACAAGGGCGGATAAAAACCGGCCTACAAATTGGATCCCGTCATAGTAGATGAATCGATATGAGCATCGATCGCCTAGTATTTGGCAAGCCTTGTCTGACCATTCGGCAGCCAAGCGCGTGACGCTCATTGGGAAATTGCCATAAACGTAGAAGGACTTTCCCACGTTGTATGGATTGAGCGGGGAGTCAGAGGTTTTAAGGTAGGTTATCGGGTCTGTAGAACGAAGCAAGCTGGCTGTATCGGTGAGAAAACGCTCATCTGGATGGAGGTGATAAGCGTCGTCCCAGTTAAGTCCGGTGAAGCGAAAATAAGCCGCGATGATAAGTACAATCAGAAGGAGCAGAACAGCGGTGGTTTTCGTGTTAAGCCAGCTGGTGCGGTGAGGAGTACTTTTCCCATCCGACGATGTCAACCCGGTCGAGTGGTCCCTCTCGGCATCTTGTAAGCCGTTTTGAACGTTATCTATCACATCGTCAGGTCGCATATCTATTGCCAGAGTGAATCAAGCAGCCTGGAGCCTGCCTTCCTATGTTACACATACAGACCATAAAAGGCGCACTATTGTTCCGCACCAGATGAAATCCCTAGCAGCATCTGCCTTGCGCAGTAAAGAACAACACCTACATAACTGGCCCGTATTCTAGCGGTCTGGATCTGGATCTCAAGCGTGTTAACTCATAGTTAATCTGCTGACGCTTCGGAACTGATGAGTAAACTCGCGAACAGCTGTCATCAGCCCTGTATCTGATAGATATACGAGAGCGGATTCGCATGATAACCAGAAAGTACTTTGAGCTCCCCATTTTGAAAAAGCTCTTGAACTTGCTCTAGCTCCTCTAGTCGCTCTGGCAAGAAGACGTAGACTACGTTCGTCCCTGGCATGGCTGGTGGTACCGAACCGGGTTCTTCGACATCGATTATGTGTATATCCGTTCCAAAATCTTCTACTAAATAGGCGAAGGTGGGAAAGGATGAATACATGCTTGGCGCGCCATAAAAATACACGAGCCATTGACCTTCCAATGAGTCAAGATAGACTGAAACTTCACTCGCGACTTCAGTATTGCGATCGCCATACCTTGTCTGATCCCGATAGTCGCCGAAATAGAAAAACAAATCGCTCATCGCGATCAGAACCGCAATCGAAAGTACAACCGGGATTACATATCGTCTGGAAACTTTTAATAATCGGAGAACTTGGTAAACCAGCCAGAACGCTGCCAGGGACACAAGTAAATACACTGCCGGGATAGCGATTAGCAGCCTGTGGCTGTTTGGCGGACTCTCCAAGAGAGCGCCAGCAAAAATCAGCGTCACACCTGTCCATATCAGAAGGATGGCAAATCGCAGCTGCCGGAAACGCCAAATGGCCATACCAACACCAAGAACAAACAACGCTGCCGGCCAGAAACCGAGTATCGATACTCCGGGATTGTAGGCGGTGCTATTGTCTAGACCTGCCTGAAACGACAGCAATCCTGACCAGAACTGCCTAATTATGACTTCGAAGGGGCTCAAACCCGTTAAATCACTCTCCTGAAGCAGCCAGCCGCTTTGGATGA
The DNA here is from genome assembly GCA_049650305.1 of Promineifilaceae bacterium (SeqCode). Classification (GTDB taxonomy): domain Bacteria; phylum Chloroflexota; class Anaerolineae; order Promineifilales; family Promineifilaceae; genus UBA11865. Next base: position 34,968 of record JBARZW010000110.1, on the reverse strand, counting down.
TTCCGAGCGCGTTAACCCGATCAAAAAAGATAGTTGTATTTAGTCGATAATAGAGAAATTGAGGGAAGGAAACGATCAAGACCATGACCGACGCTGCGAAGATATTTGAGCGTTGCTCCCAGAGCTCTCGCCAGTCGCGTAACAAATAAATAAATAACCCAAGCAAAATGATAGGTAGAATGTGAGAGGCTGTGTAAACATAGGCGTTGAGCCCAGTTACTATGCCAGCGATTATCCAGAGTTTCCGATTTCGTTCTTGCCAGGCTACGTATAAAAGGCCAATGGCAGCTGTAACCAACAATGGGTCCCAAACATTGGTCATTCCAAGGCGGCTATAGTGGATGTGTACATGAGACCCCGCCAGCAATAAGGCGGCGATCAATCCAACCGCCGGCCCCCAGAGACGCCGCCCGAATAGATATAACACAACCACAGTGAGGGCCCCAATGAACGGTGATAGGACGCGGATCGCCATGACTGTACGACCTAGTATCGATATAGGAACAGCCAGTAAGTACAATGGCATTGTCGGATTAGTCAACCAAGCGGATGCGAATGGGCTTTGAATCTTACTCGTAGCAACTGCCCAGGCATCGAGGCCGATACTGGCTTCGCTTCCGCTTAAAATAAATGGGTGGGAGGTGATATCAACGAGGCGTATTGCCAGTGCAGCAATAAATATGGCTACGATCGCCAGTATCTCCCAGGATCGTAAGGGGTATCTAAATGGCCGCGTCTTGAATCGCTTTCGCCGGCTATCCAAGAGTGCGAATCCTGCGATGAGAATTGCGAGGAGCCAGAAGCCTAAAGCGACAAATGCTCGCTTCTCCGCTGAGGGATTTTTGGCTATCTGGTAGGCCAGGAATGCAAACCAAAGGGATACCAGCACCAACCACCTGCGCCGGGGCGCGCCTTTAATACCCTTGGTCATGTTTAAGCGCGCTGACGACAGCAATTCTGGATAGCCTGCCACCAGGAGCGAGGCAGCTGAAATAATGAACCACAAAATGGTTTGCAGCGGTTTACTCTCTCCGCTTCTCAGGGTGTTGATGCCAATAAATGCGGCGACTATGGACAGCAATATCAGAGTAGCACCCAACCATCCTCTGGGTAATCTCCACGATAGTGTCTTTCTTCTCGCGGTTTCCATCTCTGGATGGTGCTCTATGCCGACCTCTAAGTCGGCCGGGGAAGTGTCTACGAGAGACAGGTCGGGATGGTCAATGATCGGTTCTTCCGTTGTGGAGATGGGCACGGATAAGTCCAATTCGCGTTCGGCAAGGTCAATTGGATTGGGATCTGGTAAAGATAGGGAGATCGGCCGGTTGGCGCTTTTTCGTAGGACGAAAAGTATCATGGTGCCTGGAGAAGGCGGCTTTTCTTCGTAGAACGGTCTTACCCAGCGTTCTGTTATCCTAAGGTTGCTTTCCCAGGGAGCGAGGATCCAATGGCCTGTTATGGCGTGGATAATGGCCGACGGAAGGCCTTGCAGATGTCCAATTTCCAGGGCATGGAGGGCTTTGGTCGAGAAGTAATATTGCCAGCGCGCGACCGAGAACCCAGCATCGGCAAAACGCGCAGCCCACTTTTCGGGTGGATCTACATGGGCATGTCTGGCCATTCGGTTAAAGGCGCTCCGGTAACCATCAGCAAGCGGTTTCAGGCGCACTTTTTCCAATGCCAAAGCGCCGCCTAAATTGGCCGTGAAATAATGACTCGGCATGGTAACAACGAACCGCCCATCGTCTTGAAGAACTCGATGAATTTCGTATAGTACAGGCTGGAGGTCGGAGATATGCTCGAGTACTGAGTTGCTGATGGCCGAGGCGAAGTGGCCATCAGCAAATGGCAACTCATGACCAAAACTTTGACTTACTGTGTTATACGCAGCGCTTCTTTCTGCTTTGAGGAGTGGTCCCCACCATGGATCGATGCCGGCCGCCAACTTGGTATCGAACGTCAACTCCGCGAACAAGCCATCGCCACAGCCAAGGTCTAGTACCGGTTCCGGGAGTTCAATATACTGATAGAACCTGGACTCGACAGCACGCAGCAAGGCTCGGAAAGCCGGAACCGATTTCAAATAGAGCCACAGCAGATCCGTTTCTCTCGTGCCGTCTGGGCCGGGCCGATCTGGTCGTAGCTTTGTGCTGTCAACTCCGTTTTTCAATGGTTTACCAACAATGCTGATCTATCCGGTTCCCGCGGTTTCATATTGATCCTTCATCTTTCTCAAATTTCCGTAAACGTCGGGTTCTACGGTCTTTCCACCCCTGTCACCGCTGAGAAGTTTGTGGAAAAGGTCCATATATTCCGCGGCGGTCGCGTCAGGATCAAAGGACTCAGCAATAATATTCGAGGGTCTTAGGTAGGATTCTTGATTGTCGAGTATACGTCCGACGGCGTTAGCAAGGGCCTTATGATCGCCAACAGGCGTCACCTCTCCCATTCCAGTTAACAGTACAGGCTGGCGAACGCCGGGCAGGTTGGAAGAAACAACAGGAGTTCCACTCATCATAGCCTCGATCTGAACCAAACCAAAGGTCTCTGTGTTATTGAGGGAACACATTACCAAGCAATCTAACGAGCGGTAGAATGCCGATAGATCGGCGCCAAATAGTGGTCCAAGGAGATGATAATTCGCCTCAAATTGCTTGAAAAGGGGTTTAAGCCTCGTTTGGTACGCAGACTCACCTAATGTAGCCGGATTCGCTTGAATTACGTGGGCATCGGGATGCTCTTCCAAGATATAAGGAAGGGCACGAAGTAGTACTTCAATTCCCTTTTCGGCCGCAATTCGAGCCGATATTCCTATCACCCGTTTACCCTCTAAATCGTGCGACGAACGAAACTCATTGACTATCTGGTCATCAACTGGAACCAGCTCGACTGGTGGTGAAATAACATACAATTTCCTATCGAGATACCTGGAAAGGAACGGAGAATGGGTGCCAAAGTCATAGGTATAAGTAACGACGGCGTCAGACAAACTGCCGGCTAGTCGATTCATCACATTGACGACTTGCTCGGCGATTCGATTGAGCGGGCCATCTGGAAGCTGGAGATCCGAGTGATAGGTGAGGATTACCGGTTTGCCCATCAATTTCCCTCTGATGGCTACGCCGGGCGCATCGAATTGAGGTAGATGCAGGTGCACAACATCGGCCTCGCGAACCATTTTCCAGGCCATGGGTCCGAACCGGGGCATGATGACACCCTTGCTAACTCGAAAAGCGACGGGAACGCGGACGACGTGCACACCGTCCTGAATCTCTTGATCCGGTAAAGCTGATTCGTACTGAGACGTGAAGACCGTTACTTGATTGCCCGCGCGGGCTAATGCCCTAGAAAGTCGTTCCACGTAAATTGTCAGCCCGCTAACATGGGGCCGGTAATAAGTAAGGACTTCTAGGATCTTCATAAACTAGTGATTGGAGACCGAATTCTTAGTTACTATCGCCTTTGGCATTGACTGATTCGCTTTGCTGATCAGCCCCCGATCCTACCAGCGATCGGGTCGTGGCAACAACACTGCCGAAGGTCTCACCTAGTCGGTTGATCCCGATAACACCTAATACGCCAGTGAGAATGTAATAAAGGGTCCGGTAAATCAAGGCAAAGCTAACTGATTCACCATTGGGAAGATTAAGAATGCCACTCATCGCGAAAGCTATCGCGGCCTCCTGAACGCCGAGCCCTCCAGGAGATGAAGGGGCGGCGAGACTGAAGGCCGCTATGCAGACCACAAATGCTGCTTCAGATATGCTAGCATCTAGGTTTACCGCCTTGATACCAGCGTAGTATCCAAGGATCAACGGGAGCCAGACGAGGATGCTGAGAAGTAACAGTGCCATCGCATCCTTCCATCGAGTTAAAGTATCCAGTCCTTGCAGAAGGTTACGGATCCTATCGATCCATATCTGGGTATCCAGAAATCGTATTCTGTCGCAGAACCAGGTAACAATCCGGATCGATAAGGCGGGCATATTCGCGGCGATAATGAAAATTGCAGCTGCCGTTAGCGACAATATCCCGGCCAGTACTACGGCTGTTTGCCATTCCCGTGGCAAATCCACAGCCGAAGCAATTGTAAATGGAAAGAGAACGACGATGAACAGCAGATCAAGAACGCGTTCAACGATGACAGTGGAAAAACCCTGTCCTACGGTGATTGGTGGAACATTACCGATAAGGACCGCTCTCGCAACATCTCCCAGCCTAAACGGAAGTATATTCGTTACCAAGTAACCAACATTCTGAACGTGAAACACACTGAGATATGAGATCCCCTCACTCGCCTTCCAGCCCCCGTTTAGCATAAATCGCCAGCGAATCGCCCGTATCAGCAGAAAGCCAAATAAACCAAGAAAGGCGAGAAGCAGGTACTCAAATCTTGCTTGACGGACAACCTCCCAGATATCGCCTGGCTTGATGATCATGAGAATGGCGATAATACAGATCAGGCTTATTAATATCCCCAGCCAGAACTGAATCCGCTTGCCCGACGACGCATCTTCCATAATCGATGCATTATAGCAATTATGGCTCGATCAACGAAGAGGTCGTATCATACACAGGGTTGGTACTTATGGTCCGTCTTTGCATGAAGCAGATCAGACAGCTTGCACCATCATAAACAAAGGCTTATGAACCGATCCCAACATAATCGGAACACGTGCGCGATGATCCTTAACAGAGCACGTTATGCGTCCAAGGGTATGAGGCCAGGCCAGAGAGCTTTATTTCTACTTCTCCTAACAGCCGCGCTCATTGTCTCCTGTTCGGAGAACCTTCCTACCGAGGAGCTATTACCGACACTGGCTCCTTCCGCTGTCCCGCTTGCCAACGTGCCCATGTCGCCAACAACAGCAGATACGCCCACAGAGAGACCTACCTTGCCGGCGACATCAACTCCGCGTCAAATCACTGAAACGCCAGCTGAAAAAGCCAAAGATACCCGAGAGAGGACGCCCGTGGCTCCCGCTTCGGACACACCATTGCCGACGTTCGCTCCTCCCTCGACAACCCCGACGCTCCCTCAACCTACGCCAACTCCGACCGAGTTGCCGCTTTCTCCACCGCCTAGCGCAACGGTGAGATCAGGTCCGCTCCCACCAGATGAACCTTGGCCTGAACCTACGCAACACCCATTTCCCATATCTAATGATCCTCGACATGGTGTTGCGGCAGCCTTCGGAGCGGGTGAAGGAGCGGGAGTTAAAGCCGAAGAGTATGCCTGGACCTATAGTTGGACTCCATATGTACCCGATGGGACTAGCCGTATCCAACATATCCCGATGCTGACTGGTGGTCCTTCCAACGGTATACCGTCTATTGAGACCATCGCAGACATGGATGGGCGCGCTGATCATGACTACTGGCTGGTTTTCAATGAATGCGAACAGCATTGGCAATGCGACACATCCCCCCAGGATGCGGCTATCTTCTATCACGATGTAGTTGTCGAGACTATGTATGGTCAAGGAGTCGATCCCGATGCTAAATTAATTGTGGGCGAGGTCAACTCCCACACCTGTGGTATCCAATGGCTCTCTGAATTCGTGACTCACTATGAGGCAAACTACGGCCCTATGCCGCGTGCGGGATGGCATTTCCATATTTACCCGGAGATCGAGCCTAATACGTGGCCTCAGAATTGTTCTGGCCAATGGGATTTCGACGACACTCTGTATCACAGCCCCGATGAGGCCTTCAACTTGTGGACTGACCGCGCCGCCGGCGTGTTAGCCTTTGCCCAGCAATACAGCCGCGTGGAAGATGAGATCTGGATTACTGAGATGGGTTGTCTAAACTATGGCTTTCATCAGGAACAGAGACCGGTTTGCCAGGAAGGACGCTTCATAGCCGCTTATGTACCAAAAATCCTATCCTGGCTCAACAATGAAGGGAGATGGGTGACCAGATACGCTTGGTACACAAATTGGGATACCAAATTTGGGAATGCGACGAAGCTATTTTCTTCCGTTGAAGGACCTTGGAAATACAGCAGTCTCGGTTGGTTCTTTTCCCAAGTCATTCCAGCCAGTAGTTCTTCTTTGCCTATCCCGTGATTCTAATTTGTAAACGTCCTAGCGGTTTGGAACGATGGAAAAAATCCTCGATCAAATAGAAAAACCTACGTTGCTCCTTGATCGGAAACGGGCTGAACGTAACATCGACAGAATGGTAACGAAGGCGGACCGTAACGAAGTGCTACTAAGACCACATTTCAAAACCCATCAGTCAGCAGAGATTGGTGAGTGGTTCAGGAAACGCGGAGTCGAGGCAATCACCGTTTCCTCCATAGACATGGCTGAATACTTCATCGACAATGGCTGGCACGATGTGACTGTCGCATTTCCAGCAAATTTGCGACAAATCAGTCGCTTGAATACCTTGGCTAAACGGGCCCAGATAAATTCCCTCGTTGAATCAGAAATGGTCGTTCGATTCATGGACGACGCCCTGGATGAAGATGTTGCAGCCTGGTTGAAGATCGATTCAGGATACCATCGAACAGGAATACCTTGGGACGATGATACATCTATCGGAAAAGTAGCTTTGGCTATAAGCCAATCTGAACACTTGCAGCTGCGAGGTATCTTGACCCACGCAGGACACACGTACGGATCAGAATCACCAGCGCATATCCGGGCTATTTATGCGGAAGTACTCGGTCGAATGAAGAAGGTAAAGGGCAAACTGGCATCGATGGGCCTGAATGTAGGCATTTCAGTTGGCGATACACCTGGTTGCAGCATCGTCGACGATTTAGGTGATGTGGACGAGATTCGACCCGGAAACTTTGTTTTCTTTGATCTCTCCCAACTGGCCTTCGGATCATGCCGATTGGAAGATATAGCCGTCGCAGTTGCCTGCCCTGTGGTAGCAAAGCACCCAGACCGAAGACAGATCGTTATCTACGGGGGGGCCGTCCACTTATCGAAGGAATCAATGATAGGATCGAAAGGACAAATTATCTACGGTCAGATAGCGACACTTGAGTCGAGGAGCTGGTCATCCACAGGTGATGGAAACGAGGTCATCTCAGTGTCGCAAGAGCATGGCATCGTTCAGGCAACGGAGACTTTATTCGAACGAACGAAGGTTGGTGACATCCTCCTGGTGCTTCCAGTTCACTCCTGTTTAACTGCAAACTTGCTCGGTCGATACTTGACGATGGATGGAGAGGTAATCGAGATGGCAAGATGCTAGTCAAGAGGAATAGTTATCCACATCTCGGCTAAGATCATCTATGAGTAACGCACACGACGCCGCTGCATGGGATAACAATGGCTATTATCGATTGGTCATCCGCTCCATGTTATAATCATCGCGACATCCACGTGATAGATCAATGATTTTCCCTCCATCATATTCATACTGACAAGAACCATTTAGAGCGTAAAAGGAGTCAACGAGTGAATCTGCACGAATACCAAGCGAAGCGCTTGTTTGAGGAACATGGCGTTCCAATTCCAAAAGGAAAAGTCGCCACGACTGCGGTTCAGGCGAGAGAGATCGCCCGTGAACTTGGGGGGCAGGTCGTAGTCAAAAGCCAGGTCCTAACCGGGGGTCGGGGAAAAGCTGGCGGTGTCAAGCTAGCAAGCTCTCCAGACGAAGCCGAAGAAGTTGCCGGTCGCATACTCGGAATGGAGATCCGAGGATATAAAGTACGAAAAGTGCTCGTTGACGAGGCCGCTGATATTAGGGATGAAATCTACCTGGCTATGCTAATTGACCGCAGCCGGCGGCGATCAATGATGATGGCTTCCGCAGCCGGTGGCATGGATATCGAGCAAGTTGCAGAGGAGACCCCCGAGAAAATCGTGCAAGTTCATATCGATCCGCTGATCGGTATGAGGAGCTACCAGACGAACTACGTTGCCGAATCGATGGGACTTCCATCTTCGATGTGGCGCGCTTTTCATCGAGTTGCAACCGGGCTTCACGCGGCGTTTCTTGCGACTGACGCTTCTTTGGCTGAGATCAATCCCTTGGTTGTTACGGGCGACGACAGACTGCTTGCTGTCGATGGAAAACTCTCGATCGACGACAACGCGTTGTTCCGCCATCCAGATCTGGCTGAGATGCGTGATGTAGACGAAGAGACACCGTCCGAACGACGAGCCCGTCGAAATGGCCTCAGCTATATTCAATTGGATGGGAACATTGGTTGCATGGTAAATGGGGCCGGCCTTGCCATGGCTACGATGGACGTAATAAAGCTATTTGGTGGAGAGCCTGCCAACTTCCTAGACATCGGAGGAGGGGCAACGGCGGAAAGTGTTACTGCCGCATTGCGTATTATTCTTTCCGATTCAAACGTAGAAGCGGTCATGTTTAATATTTTCGGTGGCATTACGCGCGGAGATGAGGTCGCTAGAGGGATCATCACGGCTTTGGACGAGGTACAGAGCGACGTACCTATGATCGTCCGCCTCCTAGGTACGAATGCCGATGAGGGCATGAGAATTCTAGCCGATGCTCAGATGCAGACCGCTACAACTCTGTCAGGGGCTGCCGAAATGGCCGTCGCGGCCGCGACGGCTCGTCGACAAATCCAGGAGCAAGCATGAGTATCCTAATAGATGGCGATACACGCCTCTTAGTACATGGAATAACCGGCCGGCAAGGGATGTTCCACACCGATAGAATGCTAGAATATGGGACAAATGTCGTCGGGGGCGTGACCCCCGGCAAGGGCGGGCAATGGGTATTCGGATTGCCGGTTTTCGATACAGCCAAGCAAGCTGTCGAAGCGACCGGAGCGAATTGTTCGATGATTTCTGTTCCCGCAAGATTTGCCGCCGATTCAATCTACGAAGCGTCTGATTCTGATGTGCCCCTGATAGTCTGTCTAACGGAAGGTATACCGGTTCAGGATATGCTGGAAGTCCGTGCCTATCTAGATAGGGAAGGGAGGCGGCTCATTGGACCAAACTGCCCCGGCATGATCACACCGGGAAAACCCGGAGTCAGTGGCAAGTCCGGCACCAAGGTTGGCATCATACCCGGATCCATTGTTCGACCTGGGCACATTGGTATCGTCTCCCGTAGTGGTACGCTAACCTACGAAGTAATATTTGCGCTCTCGGAAAGAGGAATCGGCCAATCCTCATGTGTGGGTATCGGCGGAGATCCGATCAACGGAACGAGTTTTATCGATGTGTTGAAGATGTTCCAGGATGATCCAGAGACGGAGCAAGTCGTCCTCATTGGAGAAATTGGTGGAAACGACGAACAGTTGGCTGCGTCGTTCATCTCCCAACACATGAGTAAACCGGTTGCGGCATTTATTGCGGGACGAACAGCTCCACCTGGTCGAAGGATGGGGCATGCCGGCGCGATCGTTGAAGGTGCGTCAGGAACCGCTGAAGCAAAGATAGCTGCCCTGGAATTATCAGGCGTCAGGGTCGCCAACCATCCCGAAGAGATCGTCGATTTGCTCGCCTAGAGCAGATCCGTGGTCTGCGTTTGTTGATTGATCGTAGGGACGAACATTCTATCCGCATCAACGATGGCAGATACAAACCGAATGGATTCGCCAAGGGCAGGCGATGGATAGCAGCTCACAACTAGAGGCATTCAGGGATACACTCCGGTCTCGGTTGGCAGGAGTTGATTTGGGATATGTGGCGGTGGCCGCAATTTGCCTGCTGGCCATCTGGCCATTTTTGAGCCGTTCATCTCTACCCCAGGCGACAGATACCGAACTGCATATTTTCCGTCTTGCCGAGATGAGCCGTCTGGTCAGAGGCGGTGAATTGCTTCCGCGCTGGGCGCCCAACTTCTATTTCGGCTACGGTTATCCCATTTTCAATTTCTACGCCCCCCTCACATATCAACTGGGTCTGATTGTTGATTTTTTGCCCGTACTTGGTCCAGTCCAGGCTGTGAAGGTCTTGTTCATTGTCGGAATCGCATTGTCTGGGCTTGGCATGTATGGATTGGTTCGCGATATCTGGGGAAGGAGAGCTGGATTAGTTGCCTCTGCGTCGTACGTATACGCGCCGTTTGTCCTCTTTGTGGATCCCTACGCCCGAGGTGATCTTCCGGAGTCATTCAGTTTTGGCGTATTCGCCGTGGCTCTATGGGCTATAAACCGATTGCGCCGTGCCCCATCCTGGATGAATTGGTCGGCGACGGTTCTAATCGTAGCCGCGCTAATCCTCACCCACAACTTGATGTCAATGGTCTTCTTCGCCATCTTGATCGCCTGGTCGATTTGGCAGCTTGTTATGAGGGGGTATGGTCAGGTTTCGGAATCGATCACAGACGGTGTGAGGCGACTTGTTTCGCTGAGGATCTACTTAGCCTTGATTCTGGCTTTAGCTCTCGCCGCCTTCTTCTGGTTGCCGGTAGCTCTAGAGAGTGACAGCGTGAATCTTTCGAGTCTAATCGGAGACGGAGGACATTTCGATTTTCGGGGCAACTTCCTGCGACTTGGCGAGCTATTAAGCATTACAAAACAGATCGATTGGGGCGCTACGGAGCCGGATTATGTCCTAAATTTGGGGACCGCGCAGTTGGTCCTAGGTTTAATGGGTGGATTGGCTCTACTTTCGACCCGTACAAGAGCGAGAAAGCAAGGACTTTTTTTCCTACTTGCCTTTTTTGTTCTGATTTTTCTGATGATCAGGCAGTCTTCCCCCCTATGGGAAATCGCGCCATTTCTACCATTCCTCCAATTCCCATGGCGTTTACTCGGGGCGTCGGCGGCGATGCTCGCTATTCTAGGCGGAATCGGTACAAGTCTGATGCTGCAATATATACCAAGTCGATTCTCAGGCTGGGCTGTTGCAGGGCTCGTAGCTATGATACTTCTTGCCGCGATGCCCCTTGTCCAGGTACCCCCATGGCCCGAAGATTTTGGTGATACGACAGCTCAGCGGGTGCTCGAATATGAGCTATCGGGTCGCTGGCTGGGTACGACATCAACAGCAGATTTTGTACCTGCTACCGTTGACGTGTTGCCTAAACCGCAACGGGCAATGATTGAAGGTTTCTACTCACAAGAACCTTTGGACAGAGTGAATCGTGCCACATTGCCGGATAACACGGTGGTCCGTTCCCAATCGATAACCCCCCTTAGGACCCTGTATCATATTAGGGGTGAACAAGCCTTTCAGCTGCGTTTGTTTCAGTTTGATTTTCCAGGATGGGAAGCCAGGGTGGACGGAAGTAAGGTAGCCACAGAATTAGGTAGACCCGAGGGATTTCTGATCGTTCCTGTTCCGGCGGGTGATCACGTCGTGGAAGTCCGCTTCACCAATACCTTGGTGAGGAAGGTTTCCTTGATAATCAGTGCATCGGCCCTGATAGGTTTGATCGCCATAGCCTGGCAGTTTGCCAAGTACAGAGGCGAAGATCTCGTCACCCGTCTTGATGAGCCAGACGAAGGAGCAAGGGATTGGGCATCCGTTTGGCCAGTCCTTGGGCTTTCGATGCTCATCTTGGTTTTCAACGCTGCGTTTATCGAACCGTCCGCAGTTTTCCGATACGAATCCTCGGACTTCAGTGCCCAGCCCGCGGAGAACAAAACCTTTGCCAATTTCGGAGATCAGATCGCGTTGATAGGCTATGATCTCGAATCAAAGGTTTACAACCCTCGTGATCAAGTAGATCTTACCCTCTATTGGAAGGCGATGAACCCGCAAGACATCAACTACCAGGTCTTTGCCCACCTGTTAGATGCGAAAGGAAACCTGGTAGCCCAATCCGACAAGCTGAATCCTGGTGATTTTCCAACTAGAAGATGGCCTCTTGATAAATACGTTCGCGATGAACACAGTCTTTCAATTCCAGAAGGGCTTGCCAACGGTGACTATCTCATTTCTATAGGATTATGGGTTGCAGCCGATGGGTGGAGACTGCCGCTGCTCGACGAAACCGGTGAGCAGACCGGCGATAATTACAGATTGCCAAAGATCCTTACGGTGCGCCAGGAATGAGTGGCCACAAGAGCAAGCGATAAGAAGGTGCAAAATGCAGGATCGTGATTCTTCTGGGGTCGAATTTGTGGTGGAACTGGTTCGTAGTCTGTAGTAAACAACGATGCGAGTAATTGGTGGCAAGGCCAAGGGTCACCGGCTTAAGATGGTGCCGGGCGACACGACGCGCCCGATCACTGATCGGGTGAAAGAAAATCTGTTCAACATCCTCGGGAATTGGATTATTGGCACTCGGTGGCTGGATCTGTTCGCCGGAACCGGACAGGTGGGTATAGAAGCCTTGAGCAGGAATGCTGAACATGCGGTATTTGTCGATTCGGAAAGGCATGCTGTGCGAACGATCAGAGCAAATCTGGATCACACGCGCCTGGCTAATTACGCTACGGTGGTCCAACGAGATGCCTTCTCCTACTTGCGTAAATCTCGATCTGGCATAGTAGATGTTATCTACGTGGCTCCCCCGCAGTACAAGGGACTCTGGAAAGAGGTAATGCAAACAGTCGACAAGCAGCCAGGATCGTGGTTAACAACGGAAGGGTTGGTAATTGCCCAGATCGATCCGGTGGAGTTTGAAGAACTAGAGCTAGAGAATCTTCAACTGGGCGATCAAAGAAAATATGGCAGGACCATGCTATGTTTTTATGAGATAAAATCGACCTATTCCACCTCTACCTGAATGATACATTGGCCTGCCTCGACGCTTTCGGTATTCATAACCAATAACCGCAACAGGTAGCTACCGTTTTCCAAACCTGCGACATCTATGGTAGCTAGAATGTCATCTATCAGTGGTTCCCTCCGTAAAGCATCAAAGATGGAGATCCACCGCCCCCCAGTTGCAGGCCCAAGTATCTCTATATCGTAATAGCCAAAATTATCTGGATTGGCGGTTCCGAAAATGGCCACTTCTCCTGAAATAGATACGCCGCTTGGAGGCGCGCTGATCGCCACGTCGGGTACGCAATCGCCAATTACCACATCAGGGAAAGCAGTCTCGGTAGAAACTTCCGTCGGACTATCCCCTGGCGAATCGTTAACGCCAACACCGTTGCCCTGCACATCGCTAACTAATGTAACTGTAGGTGCAATAGCAAGCGTGGCAGTCGATGCGCCCTCAGATCCTCCTTGTGGAATAGGCGAGGAGAGGGGAGTGGAGAAAATATTCGGCGTAGGTGTCGGGGGTTTAAGTAGTTCGGTAGGCAACGTTTGAGCAATCTGCAAGTTGACATAGGCAACCAAGGCTATCACTGAAACGAAGAATAGGAGCAGCAGCGCGGCTCTGTTCTGCATCCTCTGGCCCCGCTCGCGTTCAAGGCCAAACATGGCACTCCGCAGAAGGCGTCGGGCACGGACCAGTTCAGCCAGGTACCACACAAGTCCCAGGATGCAGAGGAGATATATCCAAATATCGTTGCGAATAATGAAGACGTAGAGGCGGTCCATGCGCCAGGCCGTAGCAAAGGGAAAAAGAAGAAGCCCGGTTACTCCTCGTTATCTATGGCCAGTTGCGAATATATCTGAGTTGTTGATATGTTCGCATGACCCAATAGGTGCTGAATTTCGCGAAGTTCTACACCGCTATTGAGTTTGTGGGCCGCAAAACTATGGCGTAGCGTGTGTGGTGTCACCCGTTCAGATAGATTTGCTTCGCTGGCATAGGCCTTAATAATCAACCATAGTCCTTGTCGTGTGAGTTGGCTTCCCCTGTGATTTAGGAATAGCGCCGTTTCTTCCTTGTTCTTGACAAGGTGAGGTCTTCCATTTTGCAGATAATCTGCCAAGATAAGCTGTGACTCATCGTCTAGAGGAAGATCGCGCACCATATCGTGCTTTCCTGGGCAATGCAGAATACCTTCCTCGAGAGAAACATCAGTGACCCTGAGAGAGACGGCTTCGCTGACTCTCATGCCAGTCGAATACAACAAGCGGAGTAGAGCGGTATCACGCAATCCCTTAGGAGTACGTTTCTTGGTTGGAGCTTGGAGCAATAGTGCTACATCGTCCGCCGGCAACGTCCTTGGGAGCCGTTTCTTAACTTTGGGTGAATCGAGGTCGGTTGTCGGGTCGTGGGTAATTTTGCTACGGGCAAGCATGAAGTGGAAGAAGGATTTGATGGCCGCAACCTTTCTAGCAACCGAGGACGCTGTGTAGGATTTCTCCTTTAAAACATCGACGTATTCAGCTACCATTTGCTGTGTGACAGCCTGCCAGCTATCGATATTGGGGTAGGTAGAACGCATCCATTTCAAGAACTGCCCCAGGTCGTTACGATAGGCAGCAGTCGTGTTTTCAGAATAGTTACGTTCGGTAGACAGAAAATCAAGAAAAGAAGATAGCTGGTCTTCCATCGCCTGTTTCTCCTATTAACTGGCTTACAGGAGGAAACAGATTGCGTATAGCGAACAACCACGTCAAACTGTTAACTCGTTATGTCAGCATTACACGAACGCATTATAGCATTACTTTTCATAAGATCAACCCACATGACATAAAATTACCATGAAAGCGTACAGTTTTCCTATTTCCATAATGCTGCTGTATGAACCTTGACAGGCTCGTCACCGCCGTGTTAAAGCTGGAAAAGTTAGCACCAACGCGCACTATCCGAAATATTGCACATTGACACTGGAATGGTTTGGATGGTGTGGTATTATTTGTTCCCTTTCCGTGTCAATGAGTTCAACTGATGCTTGGAGGTATCATGCAATCGAAGAAACGCATAATTATCGCGGGCGCCGCCGGCCGTGATTTCCACGACTTCAATACCTATTTCCGAGATAACGATGAGTACTACGTCGTAGCTTTCACGGCGACCCAAATACCGAATATTGAGGGGCGGCTTTATCCTCCAGAGTTAGCTGGATCTCTTTATCCTAAGGGCATACCCATTTACCCAGAGTCAAATCTGAACAACCTCATGAAAGAAGAAGGGATTGACGAGGTGGTATTCTCATACTCAGATGTATCCCATGAGCACGTAATGCACCTCGCTTCGAAGGTATTAGCGGTAGGACCAGATTTCCGGATTCTGGGACCGGAAAAAACGATGCTCGACTCATCGAAGCCGGTGGTAGCTGTGTGTGCAGTACGTACGGGAAGTGGTAAGAGCCAAACGTCACGCCATGTTGTCGGGGTACTAAGAGATCTTGGCTACCACCATGTTGTTGCCGTGAGACATCCTATGCCCTATGGCGATCTCTCGAAACAGGCAGTACAGAGATTTGCCAGTCGCGACGATCTTGAGAAACACGAATGCACGATCGAGGAACGGGAGGAATATGAACCGTATATCGATATGGGCGCGGTTGTCTTCGCCGGCGTCGACTACGAACGTATCCTCAGAGAAGTAGAAGCGGAGGCTGATGTAATTGTGTGGGATGGCGGCAATAACGACCTGCCATTTTTTAGGCCCGACGTCCATATCGTGGTTGCCGATCCTCTCAGGGCGGGACATGAATTGCGATACCATCCTGGGGAAACTAATTTACGAATGGCCGATGTGATCGTTATCAACAAAGTTGATACGGCGGGATATGAAGATACGGTCAAGGTTCAGGAAAATGTGAGAAAGGCGAATAGTGAGGCGGTAATCATCCGCGCTGCGTCGCCTATCACGGTTGACGATCCCGCACAGATAAAGGGGCAGAGGGTTGTCGTCGTAGAAGACGGGCCGACCCTTACACACGGAGAGATGGAGTTTGGGGCAGGTATTGTGGCTGCCCGATACTACGGTGCTGGCGAAATAGTAGATCCGAGACCCTATGCGATAGGATCGATAGCCGATACCTATGAGAAGTACCCGAATGCGGGACAAGTTTTACCGGCTATGGGTTACGGTGCGGAACAAGTAGCTGAACTTGAGGAGACGATAAATCGAATTCCTGCCGATTTGGTTCTAATCGCAACCCCAATTGATCTTGGAAGGTTAGTCAATATCAAGATGCCTTCCCAAAGAGTTCGCTATAGCTTGCAAGTGATTGGATCACCAACTCTGTCCGACGCTATTAGCGGAAAATTGAAAAGCGGATGATCGAGGAAGAGCGCTTTCAGGCTCGCTATGGTACGACAGTTGGAACCGGGGTGGAAACCGGCAAGGGAATCTGAACGGAGGTTGGTTCGGCTGGAGGGGGTAGACTCGGCGTTGGTTCAGGCGTCACATCTACAGTCTCCGTTGGAGTCGGCTCGAATACTCCCTGGTTGGCAGTTACGAAGTGTACCTGCCAAATAGGCGATTCGGCCACGACGAGACCTTGTTCGCTATCTTCAAGCTTTATCTGCCAAGAATATGAGCCCTGTGTGATGGCGACGGATGAAGCATCAACACTAAACTGGTACTGCCCACTGGCCTGCGGCTGACGAATTACGCCAGCCTGGAATGTCCTGCCACCGGAGCTAAGATATAGCGCAAATCGCTGGTTCTCTTGAATTCCTCCACCCCATGACCAGGAGAAAATCAGTTTAGCACCTTCGGATAGAATAAACTCGCTGGATTGGGGTGGTCCGAGCAGCAGCAGCTCAGGAGACGACACTGGAGTAGGTGCCTGCGGTGGCGAGGCTCCAACGACCGGTAAGTGAAGTGATGCGAATTCGGCCGTCCAATACCATACGTTGGGTGCGTTATAGTCAGCCGTGAAACCGACGCCGACCTCTGAGACAGCTGGGTTGAGCAAGATTACTCTGTGCGCCGGACTAGTTAACCAATATTGCACAGGCTCAATAGGGTCGGACATACCCCAGGCAGTCGCCTCACCACCGTATCCACCCGTGTAACCGGCGACCTGAAGACGGTATGCCGGAGTGGAGCCATTGGAACCGAGATGAGCCGTGTAGCCATAGGCAGCCATATCATCGGTATGGGCCTGAGCAGCGACACTCAATGAGTGTACGTAGGAAAGGGGTCGCAAATTATATAAGCTTCGTGCTTCGTTTATGTAAATAAAGACCTGTTCTGCCTGTGTCGTTCCCGACGCAAATTCGATGGGCAGAAGTTCAGGCTGCGGACCTAATCCAACATCGATCGCTCCGCTGGCAAGCCCAAGCTCCAAACCAGTACTAAGGGCAAGGTCGGACGAGCCTCCAATAGTCAAATAAGGTATATAATATTTGAGAATACCGTATCCGATATGTATCCTTCGAAATACGCGCGTTTCCCCGAAATCGTTTCTAGCAGTGACCATTAACACATAGTCACCTGGTAACCAGTATATATGACTAATATTGGCTCCTGTATAGCGACGGCCGTCTCCCATATCCCAGATTATCTCAGTCGTCGTTTTGTCGGCGATCACTTGGCCGTGTAGTACACTGCCAGCCTCTTCAAACTCAGCAAACAAGATATCTAACGTCGGAGGCACGCCGATATCAACAAATGAGTACGTTTCGCTTCGGCCGTAGGCGTTCTCGACCCTAAGATTCACCTGATAAACACCAGGTACTGAGTATTCGTGAACGGGACTCTTTTCGTTTGAGATAGCTCCATCTCCGAAATCCCACGTGTAGCTCAATGGCGGTTCACCGCCGCTTTGGTTCATGAAGGCGACAGCTGACTCTGCGATGGATGAATTATCTTCAATGGAGAATCGTGAGATAGGTTGTGGGAAAACCTCAACTTGGCTGCTTATGGAGGTCGTTCCGAGAGGGTTTGAGATCTGGAGGGTTACCACATGCGAACCAGTTGATGCAAATACGACCACTGGATCGTTGGCCGCGATAACGCGACCATCATCCATGCTCCAAATTTGCGTTAATGGACCTGGCCCAGTCGCATGAGTAATCAATTTTACGGGCTGGCCCACAGACACCTGCGGTGGATCGAATGCGATATAGGCTTGGGGCAGTGAGCCAATCCACAACGTGGTCGCCTGGCTCCATTCAACGCCATTACTGCGAACAGAGGCGGTGACAGTTCGCTCTGGTTCTTTCATCTGGGCAACGGTGACAGACAACCATAGTTCGATTTGAGACACCCCACCATAAGGCTCAATATAAGGCTGCCAGCTAAGACCACCTGATTGGAAATTGTAAATCGTACCGGAAGGAAGTGTAGAAACGTCCGGATTGACCTGTTCGGGAAGCTGGATCGATACATCAGGCATCGAGGCAGTAGCGCCGTTGTTCCGCATCGAGAGGATTAACGATACCATATCTCCTGGCGTCGTGGCCCAGGGTGACAACGTCAAATCAAGAGATAGTGGATTCTCGGTCCCCGCAGCATCTTGTTGCGAAAGAGCGTCGCCGGCGTTGCCTAGAACAACCACCGCGATAACGGCGGCGATCAACAGGAGAAGTGTACGCGTGCGAATGGTGTCAAGCCTATTTTGCACTGCCATTACCGGCAGTGTACCAGAGAAGGCTAGGGGTCACAAGAGTTGACATATCTATCACATCGATCTTTAACCCTCAGCTCGTGGTGGAAGCATCTCCGGCCGACCATTCGCGAGGGGCTTCTTGGATCAATCCTTTCCCGGTAAAGCCGCTGCCGATCATCAGGTTAACCAACTCTGGCAGTTCGTATTCGCCTCGTTGAGAAAGAGGAGCGTGCTTCAAGAACTGCTTGATGTCAGGTGGAACAATGTAAATGAGCGACGCGCCGATCGTGTCTGATAACGAAACGACGGTAGGCTTTTCGAGGAGCTGTAGGATGCGACCCCCCTCGCCGAGTTGAATGGACGAGCGATACCTTGCTTCCTCTCTGGTAATTTCCTTCAAGCTAATAGCTATGTCGGCTGATCCTGCCTGATAATATCGTTTCAGCTCCAATAGAGACTTCTCCTGAAGAGCGTAATCCCCAGCTATCACTAAGCACGGTTCGATGAGAAATTCCATTGCCGTTTTCAGGGCATCGGAGGTTCCAAGCGTTTCTTTCTGGAACACGATCTGGACAGCCATGTCCCAAACCCGACCATCAGCGACAAAGTCCACAATCTGCTCGGCATGGTGATTAACGACGATACAGGTATCCGTCACTCTTGCGATGTTGAGCGCTCGAAGGGTCCTATCCAACATGGGCCGGCCTTCAACCGTCAAAAGAGGTTTTGGAACTTTTGAGGTGAATGGCTCAAGTCGCCTCCCTCTACCCGCTGCCAGGATAACGGCCCGAGTTGGATAATCGTTGCTCATACGTATAGAAGGAGACAAGCTTGTTTCCACGACTTTCGGCATCATTGACTGTTATTCGCACCATATCAGGCCATTGATATTGAGGCAAATTGAAGTAGCTCATAGGGCTGAGATTCTGCTAAATAGCGGTAGAAGTAAGGCATGATCAGCTTGCGATGAATGGATCTGAGGTTCTTTGATTAATAAAGGATCCAGGATATAAATCATAAAATTCGTAGCCCCAGGATTGATGAATATGAGTTCGAAAAAGAACCGCCGAAGCCGATCGGGCATTATGAAGCGCGCCGGAGGTCTCCTGAATGAAAGCGACGAACAGCTTGAGATCAATTATTATCACACGGGAGATATAAGCGTTCAGATTCCTGTTTATCTGGCCCCGGGCGCTTCAGTGGCGGGAAATATCACATCACCTACAGTCATTGTTGCCGGTAAGATGTATGGTGTCATAGCGGCCGACGTTGTCGTCATTGACAAAGGGGGTCAACTGTGGGGGGATGTCTATTCCTCTGAGGTTCACTTGCAGCCTGGAGGTAAGTGCTATGGATGGATTATCTCTCTAGACAAGGGAACGATTGAGCTGCTTCGATCGGGAGCGATATCTCGCGATGATGTACCCGCTCCAGGTGAAAGACCTGTACCTGCGGAATTTAGCCAAGAGCATGCAATCGATGGGGACCAGCTGCCGGTGAACCCGCAACGGCTTGGATTCATCCTTCGTCATTTACAGGCGGAGTTGGCGGCAGCCCAGCTGGCGAGAATCGAAATTGAGTTGGCATTTGACGAGCGGCTTGCGGAGGTATTCGGGCAGAGCGAATTTCGGCAACAGATGGAGAAGGAGCTGAGGATATCGATCGAGGCTGATGGCATTGAAGACGCCGATGCAACATCCGTAGATAAAGCATCAGGTCATGACCAATCTTCGACTGAGGCGATCACGATCCGAGAGCAGGCGCAATTCGAGAATGAGATACGTCGATACAAATTAACGGCGGCGACTTGCCTGGAGCAGCTAGCCTGGTATAGGGTATTAAAAGCAGCGAGCGAAAGCGAATTGGTTCAGTTGAGGCAGGAATTAGCCGCTCATGCCCAAGAGAGTGATCGCCTGAGGCAGGAGTTGGTGGAAAGCATATCGCAGGAGACAAAGCTATCTCCTGAAGAACCTGCCCAAGACCCTGAGAGCACCAACCAACTGAAGGCGGAATTGGCTAGCGCGCAGCTGCGTATTGACGAGCTAAAAGCCGATTTGGACTATTATCGCCATCTAGACAGTGGATCCGATAGATGACCATTGGATTGGGCACGCGTACCTGCATGAAGCGCTTTCTTGGTTCAATCTCGAGAACATATCACAGATGTGAGCGATGAGAGCTGTACGCAATGGTTAAGGAGTACTCAAACATGCAAAATATCGAAATTGCAGTAATTGGGGGCAGTGGTCTTTACGGAATGGAAGGTTTAGAAAACGTTGAAGAACTGCGACCCACGTCTCCCTTTGGCGATCCCTCGGATACAGTAACAGTGGGCTCACTCCATGGGACTAGGGTGGCTTTTCTTCCGCGACATGGGCGTGGTCACTTCCTCATGCCCAGCGAAGTGCCGTATCGGGCTAATATATTCGTCCTGAAGCAATTGGGGGTGCGGTATATCGTGAGTGTCAGCGCTTGCGGGTCTCTTCGTGAGGAATATGCACCGGGTCATATTGTGATCCCAGACCAGCTTGTTGACTTCACCAAGGGTAAACGAGATATGACCTTCTTTGGAAATGGGCTGGTGGCACATGTAGGCATTCCGGATCCATTTTCGCCCGAATTGAGTGGGGCGCTGGCTACCGCGATAACTGATGCCGGCGGCATTACCCACGAGGGAGCAAATTACATCACTGTAGAAGGCCCACGGTTTAGTACCAAAGGGGAATCCCAGATGTTTCGCCGTTGGGGGATGGACCTGGTGGGAATGACGACCAGTCCAGAGGCGTTTCTCGCGGCCGAGGCAGAGATAGCCTATACCTGCATGGCCCGTGTCACCGATTACGATGTGTGGCATGAGACTGAGGAAGCCGTGACCGCGGAGAAAGTTATGCAAACATCGGCCGAAAACCTCAAGGTCGCGCAAAAAGCGATAAGCAATCTTGTCAGAGCCAAAAAGAACTGGGCAGGGAGCTTTTCAGCGCATAATGCCATGGAGGGGGCTCTCGCGCTCATTTCTGACTGGAGCAAAGTATCCGCTGATCTTCGAGAGGAGCTGTCACCTCTGGTTGGTAAATATATCACTGAAATGAGCTAGTTAGACCAAAAGTCAACCACCGTCTAATGCTATCTGATATCAGCTATCGTATCCTGGGAGAATTACACCCAAGGAGCTCCCTGCGTGAATTACTGCTCTTAATCATCGCAGCGATATTTGTGCTTGTTAATGCCATTGCTCTCAGTCTAGTAACGGACGGAAATCTGGCGTGGGATCATCTATATCCGGTAATTGTCTGGACGGGAGTTTTTGGCACCATTTTCATCGTTTTACATCGCTTCCGACCTCATCATGATCCGTTTCTCCTCCCTATCATAGCCCTCCTGAGTGGTTGGGGACTGGTCATATTGGATAGGCTGGTTCCGACCTTTCTGCACAGACAGACCATCTGGCTCGTACTTGCCGCTATCGCGCTACTTCTTGCAACATTTCTCCCATCGACTCTCTCTATTTTTCGACGGTATCGATATCTATGGCTTCTATTTGGTCTGCTATTATTGGCGGTGACGCTGATTTTTGGTGTAAATCCATCTGGTTATGGCGCAGAGCTCTGGTTGAGGCTTCCTCTGCCAGGACGGGTTTACTTCCAGCCTTCCGAGCTGCTTAAGATAATAATGATAGTGTTCCTGGCCGGTTATTTTGATGAACAAGAGCAGTTGTATAAACACGGACTATCTACCTTCCGGTTCGGTTCCATTAGAAATATCGCCCCTCTGATAGCGATGTGGTGCTTCAGTCTACTTCTACTTATCTGGCAGAGAGATCTTGGCGCTGCCGCCCTTTTTTTGATCGTTTTTCTTACGTTGCTATATCTGGCAACAGGGAATTGGCGCTACGTAGCTGGAGGCATACTTTTACTGGTGTTGGCCAGTGTTGTGGCTTACTTGGTCTATGATGTCGTCGCCCTGCGCTTTGACACTTGGTGGAACCCGTGGCCTGCGGCGAGAGAAGAGGGGTATCAAATTGTCCAATCCCTTTATGCGCTTGCCTCTGGAAGCGTTGGCGGACAGGGCATCGGTCAAGGTTATCCAACGTATGTACCTGTCGTACATACAGACTTCACCTTTGCCGCGGTCGCCGAGGAATGGGGTCTGATAGGAAGCCTGATAGCCGTCATCTCATTTGCTTTGATATCGTACCGTGGTTTCAGGATAGCTGCGCAGTCAACGAACTCATTTCGCATGTACCTTGCTGCAGGAATTTCTGTCGTACTTGGAGTCCAATCATTGCTAATACTCGGAGGAATAACGCGCCTACTGCCGTTAACCGGCATTACGCTGCCATTTGTTAGTTATGGCGGTAGTTCGCTCTTGATGAGTTTCCTGATGGTTGGTTTTCTTTTAAATCTGTCGTCGTCACAGGTAGGCAATCATCGGACCGATGCCGGCGAATTTGTTTTGCGATCATCTGGCCGCGCACCTTCTATAGAGGCGAGAGCCCGACTGCGACATATCGGTATGATTACCATCCTCGCGTTCTCATCTGTCTTTCTGATGGTTGTCTATTGGACGGCTGTGAGAGGTTCTGCGATTTTGGCGAGAGACGATAATCCTAGATTGGTGGAGGCAGAGAGGCGTATCAAACGGGGTACCATTCTTGACGCAGGGGGAGAAATACTTGCCGAAACTGTTCTGGGATCTGAGGGCAATCCTCGGCGTAGCTACCATCCCTATAGCGGACCTTCGGTAGGCTACTATTCATTTGAACATGGAACAGCGGGAATTGAGAACGCCATGGACGGGATATTGCGGGGTAGGGATGAAAATGCCTGGGATTCCTTCGTAAATGATAACTTGCTTCACAAGCAGCAAGAAGGGCAAGGCGTGCGCCTCACGATCGATGCAACATGGCAGCAACTCGCCAGTGATATTATTGATGGAAATGAAGGCGCTATCGTCCTACTGTCTCTGCCTGATAACGCAATTAGAACCCTTATCAGTCATCCCACGTTTGACGCGAATACCCTTGATGAACAATTCGATGCTTTGACAAGCGATGATAGCGGTCCCTTACTCAATCGCGTGGTCCAGGGTCAATACCAACCAGGACTATCGATTCAGCCCTTTATCTTAGCCATGGCAGCGGAAAAGGGAATTATTAATTTTGATGACAAGGATGTAGAGGCTGCTCGAACCATTACCATCAATGGAACGGAACTCAAATGTGCCGTTGAAACTGAAACTCCCCAATCTTGGGCAGAGGTACTCAGTTTTCGGTGCCCGGGATCGATGGCGCCGCTGGCCGCGGAATTGGATCTTGATGGACTTTACGATATCTATCATTCATTTAATTTGACGACCGCGCCCGAACTCAGCATTGGCGAAAGAACTGACGAACAATTTGAGATAGATAATTTGGAGATAGCGTTGATCGGACAGGACAACCTGGCTGTTTCACCCTTGCAGGTGGCATTGGCCCTTGCGTCTCTTGCTAACGATGGTCTTTTCATCCCACCGAAGCTTGTCCAATCTATTCAGGACGAGAACGACGCCTGGCGTCCCCAATCACCTTCTGGCGGGAGCCACAAAGTAGTCTCAGCGGAAGTTGCCTTGTTGACCCTACAGGCGATGTCGGAAGTAGATGGAGTAATCGAGCACTCGTTCGTTGTGCTCTCAGGTCCCTCGGGCAGCAGCAATAGCTGGTATCTTGGATTGGCGCCTGCTAATGACCCTCACTATGCGGTGGTTGTCATCCTCGAAGAGAATAGTGAAATAGATGCAGCCGAGGAGATCGGACGGGCGCTTCTCAAAGGGGTTCTATCAGGAGAGACTGACTAAGAGAAGTTCTGATCACTCCTCCTCTTCGACCCACTCGACTGGCGTGGTCCTAACTGCCAATTCCATTATCCGTTGAACTCGCGGTAAGATGCTCGCCGGATTCGGGTGTAGGCCATCGATAATCAGGGCGTTATCGAACAGCTGCTCGATTGATAGGTTGATCAGGTCATTGCCAGGCTCCTGGTCAACGAGTCTCGCCAAATCTTGGATCAATGGATGAGACCGGTTAACTTCAAGTACCTTCGTGGGAATCTGGTAGTCCTGTTCAAGGTATTTGTAGACTCGCTGCAAATCGCTACTTGGTTGGTTAGCTGGAGCAACAAGACGGGCAGGATTATCCTTCAACACCTGAGAAGTTCGTACCTCGACAACACGATCTCCCAATGTAGTTACACAGCGACCTATAAACTGATTAAACACCGCATCGGTAATATCATCCGCAATATCCTGATCGGCATCAGCAATGTCACCAGGTAACTCAAGATCGGCATCGGAGATATTTCTTAGATTCTTGCCCTCAAAATCAGTTAAAACCGATGTAATAAATGGATCTATTGGATCCAACAAATAGAGGACTTCTAGTTGGCGAGGCTTTAATGGATCTAGATGAGGGCTGAAGGTAACAGAAACAGGGTCGTCTCCAAGCAAGTAGTAAATCTCTTCCTGATGGTCTGGCATCCTCTTTACGTAAGCATCTAAAGTCGTCAATCCACCATTACTGGACGAAGAGTGAAAGCGAAGGAAGGGGAGAATCTCATCTTTTGAGTCAGGATCAATTGTCAATCCCTCCTTTAAGTATGGACCGAATTGCTTCCAGAACGCCAGATAGGAATCTTGATCATCGTCAGCCATGTTCTTAAGATCACGCAACACCCTTTTTCGGATCGACCGACCAAGATGGCGGATTATGCGTGTATTCTGAATCGTTTCCCGGCTAACGTTAAGTGGTAGATCTTCAGAGTCAACAACTCCTTCTACGAAGCCAAGCCATCTGGGTAACAAATCCTGGCAATACTCTTGAATAAGGACGTTGTGTGAATAGAGTTGTAAGCCGGACTCTTTGCGAAGATTCAAAACGCTTTTCTCTCGAGTTGCAGGAATGTAGAGCAACGCTCGGATATGAGTTGGCGCGTCAGAGGAAAAGTGGATAGAACGCTGAGGTTCTTCAAAGTCCATTGTGAATTGCTGGTAGAACTGTTTGTATTCTTCCTGCGTTGTCTCTGATGGAGCTTTCCGCCATAGAGACTGCTGCTGATTCGCCTGTTCTCCACCAAGGTAGATCGCATAGCTCACGTAATCCGAATGCCTCTTGATTATCTGGCGGAGCTTCCATTCTTCGGCGAATTCAAGGGCGTCGTCCTTCAACTTAACGTGGATTTCGGTGCCCCGGTCCTTTTTTTCTGAAGACTCGATGCGAAACTCGTCGCCGCCCTCCGACACCCAGGAAGCCGCTTCCTGGTCAACGAGGTAGCTTCGAGACATGACGCGTACCTCATCGGCAATCATGAAAGACGAGTAGAACCCTACGCCGAACTGACCGATGATATCTAACGGATCCGACTCCTCTTGTTCGATCGACTGCAGAAACTCTCTGGCGCCAGATTGGGCCACTGTACCAAGATTCTGAACGAGCTCATCGCGCGTCATGCCGATGCCGGAGTCTTTAACGACTATCCATTTCTCTCCGTTTTCTTCGACGAGATCGACATGGATGGCTAATTCTGTCTCTGGATCCAGGACATCCTGGTTTACTAACATCTCAAAATGAATTCGCGTGAGCGCATCAGAAGCGTTGGAGATAAGCTCACGCAGGAAAATATCTCTTTCCTTGTAGAGAGAATGTATGAGTATTTCTAGGACCTGCTTGATCTCAGCTTTGAAATGATAAGAATCAGATTCCGTCTTGTTGGCGTGAGACAACTTGCCCTCCAATGTTTAGGTGATCTGTCATTCTGGATGAGATAATAGCTCGAGATTATTTGAAAATTATTAGATTGCTCGAGTTATTCCAGTCAGGTTGAACTAATCCATCCGTGTTTAGGTACGGCGACGAGCAACAGATATAATTACTCCGGCAGCGATCAAGCCAACACCACCAATTAAGAGCCAGGACATAGAGCTTGATCCTTTTTCGTCGACAGACTCGGAATCCTCCGAGGTGATAGCTGGGACTGGTGTATTCGTTGCAGATTCTGGGGTCGCGGTTGGTCGGGGAGTTTCACTAGGAAACGGGGATGCAGTAGCTGTCGATGGCAGTGTCTCGGTAGCTGTCGGACTAGACGGTAAAGCTGTATCGGTGACGAGAACGACATCGGCAACACTGGCTCTAGGTGTGACCGAAGAGGTTGGCGTAGCTGTCGGCGATGGAGATGGTGTACAGAACGGATTGGGCGTCGGCTCCCAAGGAGAGCCCGGCGTTGCAGTGTTATCATCGACTAGAGGAGCCTCCACTATCTCGACATCTCCTGTATAACCAGAAACGAATACAGCTTGATCAAAGACCCACCCATAGGATCCTTCAGCCATCTCAATCAGCCACCATGTGGCATCGGCCGCTCTTCCGACCACGGGTCGCACTTCAAGGTATACCAAGATATCGACTTTAACGTAGTCGATACCCGGACCTTCTCGGACGTTTACCGAACCAAGTGACTGGGCTGTCGGTGGTGCGCCGCAAGGTTCTGCGGTCGGCAAATAACCTCCGATTGGGGTAGGGGCCAGCGCGATCGGCGTCGCTGAACCCTCACCTCCGGGCGGAACTTCTGTTCCATCATCCGGGCCTCCTCCTGGTGGCTCGCTCGTTGGCTGACCTCCAGGCGGCGAATCGGTCGGCGGGCTTGAAGAAGTAGGGGTTCTGCTAGGCCAGGTTTGCTGGAGATACAACGGTCGAGCGCTGCTTGCGCCTGACCACAACAGAACTGTCGAGATTAGAAGAACTGCGATAATAACTGAGAAAATAATCGATCTGTTTGGCGGCATTCTGTTCATGATAATCTTCCTAATGCGTCGAAGAAAATACCGTTAGCGATAGGTGACCATAAATGACATGTCGCTGGTAAGCACTTCTGAAAATACGACGTCTTGCCCGTCTGTCTCGATTGGCTCTGGTGATGCATCCACCAACTCGGTGCCGGGTGGTAAAGTGATTCGGATACGAACCGGCTGCGGTCCTATTCCTGCCTGTTTCGCAACCTCAAGTCTATAGACGAAACTGTCATCTTCCGGCAGGTGAACTGACTCCGGAAGCAAGTAATTAATCTCCCCGATGAATTGCTGGCCTTGTTCGATGAGATAGAAGTTGTCGAAGACCTCGAACTTTTCACTGTTTTCCGGAGCCTGCCGCGCCAGTCCTTCCCATTCCTGTCCGGACAGCAAGTGGGAAGCAGACACGGGATTAATGCTTGAGCCGACTAGTTCACTTCCAATCGGAGCGTAGACTCGAACGTAGTTCCAGTAGCAGTCATCGAGTAAATCCGTATAGCGAGTTTGGTTTGTGTACCAGGTTCCGTGTTGGCATTCAACCTCCGACGGCTGTCCTGTGTGCGCATATTGAATCACTAGATCAGCATTCGGCCTTCCAGCCTTGGGTAAGGTGACGTGGTAGTTAATCTCTCTATCCACCACGGCGGTGACCTTATTGAAACCCATGCTCATGTCGACGACGAGTAAATAATCCTGACCGGCCTTGTTCTCAAAGTGCCCGTCCCATCCTGTTTCAGCCAGCACCTCAGCAGCGTATGGATCCCTCATGTAAACCTGAAGGTGTCTCTGATCCGCGGCATCGAGCAGAGAACGGATTAAGTCCACCAGATCAATGGACGACATCTCACCTTCGAATCGTTGGCGGAGCGCGTCAGCCATGGGTCCCATGAATGATTTCCGGTCCATGATCCAGTTTCCATCACTTCCCGGAGACGGACCCCATTGGGAGCGCATTTCTGAAACAACATTATTGGCAGCAAGCGTTCGTTCTAGTTCAGGAACGAAAAGGGGACCGACGGCCGACAACAGCATTTTCATGAATTCTTGGTCGATGGCAATAACCCCATCCACTGGGATATCTTGGCCGTAACTGTACAAATCCATCGCTTGTAGAGCCGTCGTTGGAAAGTCGGGCCAGAAGTTAGCATCGCGAAACAGGAATATGTCCATTCCCATGATTTCGTAAAACGGTAGAGGCGGAAACTTATAGGGCTTATTGCGCCAATCGTCAACTAGGCCTGCATCGCTGAATTCAATCGAAGCAATTTGGCCATCCTCAACAACCAGCAATCCGGCCCCACTGATGTAACCGCCGGTTGGACGTAGCTCGTCTTCATTTTGAGCCATTATCAAATAGCTGCGGCGGCCGTTGGCTCCCATTAACTCTGGTATTGCGGTTGATAGTCGAAGTCCGTCTTCGATGACCGGCAGTTCCTTATCGAACGTGTCTAATATCGTTTGCACTCGCCAAGGAAACTCGGACGTTTCGCCCATCTCGTCTCGGGCTTCACGCATCTCTTCAACGGATGTGAGTGCGCTGTTGATGTTCGGTTCGGCCGTGGCTAGGATTTCAAGGAGCTGATTAATCGATGACGGATCCGCCCCAGACATATCTTGCAAGATAAAAAGGGCAGGCTTCAACCCTGCAAGAAGCTCTACCGCTGCTTGACTGCCAGAATCGGCCATCTCCATCAGCTGCGGTGCTGATGATAGTAGGAGACCCACTTCTGGAATCCATGAAAAATATGGTGCCAGGAGGAGTAGAGGTTCCGTACTGTTCTGCAAATCTACGAAATCGCCGCGTGCATCTAAAACCAGGCCCTCGATATGGTCAATATCAAGCCCAGCCACTCCCTCATCTCGAAGCGTATGAGAAACGCTTTGAAGCTCATTCAGCGATTGGTAAACGGCATAGCTGCGATAGAAAATAACACCTATCCAAATGGAAATGATGAGCAAACCTACGAGAACAAGAAGTAATGGAAGGCGATCGATGAGAGATTTTCTGCTTCTTGTTATGGACATAATCAGAAATCGATGTCAAGTACGATACCAGGAGATTGCTCGCATTCGACGCTCACTGGCGATACAAGTGCGACGTGACATACTGAACGATACGGGAGATTGCTCTCAATAAAACCCGGAACATCGTCGCGCTCCAGGTTTAGTAGAGATGGGTAACGAGTCTTAAGCCTTTCGCGATACCAATCGAACTGAAACATAATATCATCCACAACAACTGCGTCAGATCGAGTTCCTTCTACCTGCTGGAAATACAATAATGTTGATGCTGTCTGGTCACCGGGTGTTATTACAATAGCATCACTCGGGAGGGTGCGAAATACCCATTCAGCACCTGTGCGAACGGTGAAGTCATCGCCGAGGTACTGCCCGCCAAAGTTTAACGCTACCAGCAGGGCCGGCAATAGTAGGGATGCGATCCCTAGCGATTTCATCCCGAATCCTAATGTAATAGCTAGCAGCAATATTCCAGGCAGGAAGAATACGGTTGCGTCATTGGCTCGATATCCAAAGGAATAGACAGCGTAAAGAACGATCGTCGCGATCAGGCCATAGATCAACCGTCGACTTTTTACTCTTGTTGAGGAATACCCGAGGGTGATCAAAGGTATGGCAAACCAGGCGAATTGCTTAAAAAACAAAGAACCCCACTCAGTAAACCGTGTCCACCAATCTCCCTGTGGTAGTGACAGTACATTTGGTCTGTAGATCCTTGCTGTTATGAACCACAACCATCCAGAAAGCGTGTCGCTTCTGCCCCAAGCCACAGGGCTTGATGTGTTCGCTAAGATCGGAAACACTAAGAACGGTAAGATTCCAATTGTTGCACCTAGTGCAAATCTATACCAGTACCTTCGTGGAAGAAGATATAGACTCAATGGCAAGATTAATGCCGATGTTAGGTGCGTTGTTAGGGATAAACCAAAGATTAAGCCCGCGATGATGGCAGACTTCCGATCGATATCTCGCGTCAACATCCATAGCAGGAGAGAAAGAAGGAATAGGTTCAGGGTATAGACCTCTGCTATTATGGCTTGCCCCCAGACAAGAGGAATGAAGGCGAAGACCAGCCCGGTTGCCACGGGAACAGCGCGGCTGAAACGCTCGCTTGCTCCTTGTTTCGCAGATAATATGTTTGATACCGTCGCGCTGAGAAATCCGGCTGCTAGAGCGAGCGCTACCGCTGAAAGGAGATTATATCGATAAGCGACGGACCCGATCGGGACAAGGCTTGCTAATTTCCCGACCAGAAGATACAACGGATATCCAGGTGGGTGAGGGATGCCCAGAGTAACAGATGCTGTAATGAGTTCGCCACCATCTCCCCCATAATTTGCCCAGGTCAGGTCGGGCGCTACCGTTAACAGGTAGACAATTAGCGCCACCCCGGCGGTAACTGATGGCCACAGGAACCGCACACGGTTTACCGTCAGGTGCTGGTTGCCGAGTACCTGTTTAGGGTATTGAGCTAAGGGAGTAATCCCAAGGCGCCCATTTTGATTTAATGGTCTTGTGCGCTCTGCAGAACGCATAAACGTTTTCCTTTGGAGCGATCCGTTTACTACCGTGCTCCCCTGCCACTGATTATGGCCGGTATGGTTAAGACAATTATCCGGACATCGCGCCATACGGAATAGTCGTCAATGTAATCAAGCTCCAGCTCGAGACGCTTATTTAGGGGGAGATCACCGCGACCGTCAACCTGCATCGGTCCGGTGATGCCGGGTTTCACTGATAACCGACGACGCTGTACGTCGTTATACAAGGCCACGATCTGAGCCTCTTCGGGCCTGGGTCCGACCAGACTCATCTCTCCTACAAAGACGTTCAGAAATTGGGGCAGTTCATCCAGACTCCAACGCCTTAGAATCCTACCAACAGATGTGACTCGAGGATCGTCACTCAATTTGAATACCGGCTCGGGAAGCTCGCTTATATTCACCAAATCCGCCAACTGATCGTGGGCGCCGACATGCATAGATCGAAACTTGTAAATGATGAACGGTCGACCTCCCTGGCCTATTCGTTCTTGTCTAAAGACCACGGGACCGGGAGACGATATCTTGATGGCCAACCCAATAATCGGGCTCAACAGAACGGCAGCCGCCAGTCCGATGAGGCCACCAGCGATATCCATCAGGCGCTTTAGTAGATAGTTTAAACCTCCAATGGTTGATTCTTCGCCGCTAACCCCAGGACGCGGTCTTATTACACCCCAGCCGTAACCCAGACCTAGGGCTGTCGCTCGGGCAGCCATTATTATCGAAGCCAGTATAGCAATAGCTCGGTCCTTTTTCCAAGCCTTATGGGAGAAAGGTAGGGATGTCATAAAAAAGAGGAGAGTCAATATGGCCAATGGTAGGATTGCCCAGCGTGTTATAAAAGCCGACAAGAGCGTCGGATAGAGTAGAGCCATCAATCCCATCTGCACCTTCATCGATTGGGGTGTGTGTGAGTCCTTTATGCCCCGTTCTGGAAAACGGCGGACTACTTGCGCTTTCCAGAAACCGATTCGGAATTTCTTTCGCAGATAGTCCGTAAGTGTGTCCGAGTGCAGATGGTAGACTATAGCCTCTGGTCGAAAAACCATTTTGTAGCCCCGGGCCGAAAGACGAAATGACAGCTCCTGATCTTCTAAATACGGAAACTTCCGATCAAATCCATCATTTGCAATCAGGACATCTCGACGATAAGAAGCCGAATAGGTGTCGATGAAGTCGATATGGTCCTGTTTTCGCAGGAGGTCATACTTGTCCTCATATTCAAGCTGGACAAAGCGAGCGATAATCTCCTTCTGACGGGTAGCATAGGTTCCTTTGCAGCCAACAATCGAAGGATCTTCGAAAGGGGCTGTAATCTCTTCAAGCCAATCAGGTTCTGGGGCACAATCCGCGTCGGTAAAGCAAACGATCTCTCCATTTGCACTGTCTATTCCCGCATTTCTGGACGCCGCGGGCCAACTCCTCGACTGTCTGATCACCCTGGCTCCCGCCTCTTCTGCCACATCGCCAGTGCCATCAGCTGAACCATCGTCCACTACGATTATTTCGTATAACGAAGACGAAATCGTTTGCATCGACAAAGCCTGAAGGCACAGGCCAATCGATTGAGCCGCGTTGTATGCAGGAATTATGACGGATATCATCTTGTACCGGTTATCTCTCCCCTCTGCTAACTCTAATCGGAAACTTATACCCGCCTTTGGACAGTGCTAGGCCACCTAAGATCAGAGCCGGAGAGTAGACCACGAAAAGAAAGGCTATAGCGTAGCTCAATATGACACTCGTGTCATCGATGCCGAATCCTTCCATCGCCAGCCGGACGATGGCAAGAAAGATCACTATCCTGCCTGGGGTCGATGGAGGTGCAGTCGCTAATGTCACGAGAAGGTTGATGATTATCGCTTCCCTGATCCCTAACGGGAGATTGAACGCTTTAAACAGCAGCAAAGGTGTCAGGAGCGACAGAATCACAATCAAAATAGTAACCAACGATAGTCCGGCGGTCAGGCGGCGATTTCTGAGAGCGGCTAATCCTTCAAGACCTGCTTCAAGGATCTGAATGAAACGTAACCGCATCCAACTGGGCAGACGATCACCAATGCCTTTTGTTAAGCGGCTCAGACGGTGAGAATTTAGAGCAAGAAGAAACAGTATCGGCAGTACAACCAGAGTAATTATCGCCAGAGAATTACCTCGTTGTGAGACCTCAACTGGAATCGCCACAAAAGGCAAAACTATGAGTATCGTTGCAACCAATCCTGCCGTATCGAGGGTCTTTTCTATCACCAATGTGCTTAAGGTTTTACTCTTACTAATCTGTTCTTGCTGATCCAATGAGACGACTCGAGCTATCTCACCGGTACGGAAAGGAACGACGATATTAAAGAATTGACCAGTAACCAGAGCCCAGAAGAGTGGTCGAAAACCGGGAACATCCGCGCCAGATCTGAAGATGAGTTGCCAACGCCATGTCTTCGTCACGATCGTGATAAGGATCACAGCGACCGCAAGCAAGACATAGCCTAGGATGGCAGCCTGGAAGGCAGAAGCAATGTCGGCGAGTTCAACGTTTCTGACAATGAAAACCAAACCGATGAGGCCAACGGCGACACCAATGGCGACACGAAGCCAGGACACCCGAATAGTGACCTGACTGTCATCGGTTTGTGATAGATTCGGCTCGTCCGCTTGCAAAACCCGCTTCCTAGTGGCAGACCTAATCACAGCAATCTTGAGATGGCACGTTATCGCACAATATGGTTTATGTCAATTCAATCACTATTATTACGGCCGGATAATTAACGCGCTCGGATCACCAAGTAATGTAAAAGTTTCGCTGATCTCCGTTAATTCGCGATTTCTCTCTATGTCAAGGCCCGCTTTTGCCTGTTGTAATGCGTCGCCGATTCGAATGACTTCATGATCCTGAAGCGCTTTAATGAGATTTACACCAAATGGTCTTTGGCTTGAAGAAAGAGTTAAGCTGGTTGCTGCAATAATCACCACCGGACCTTTCTCATGGCGCAGCATTATTTCGGAAATTGAGTCCACAGTTGGATGAGCGAAGAAACCGGTCAAACACGTGAGTTGAATGACGATGGGCGGGGAGCTATCAGAGTTTAGATCAGGCACTGCGCCTGTAGTGAATACATCATCTTTTCCCCAGCGATCGATGCTTCCATGACCGATGTAGGAAACAAGCCAGGCGCCATCATTCCAGGCATCTGTAAATTGATCGGCCGGTACTCCATAGAGTCGCGTCACGGTTGGTTCGGGTAGACCACTGCCGATGAGGACTTCTTCGCTGAGGTTGGTAAACTCCTGGCTTGTTCCATCAGCGGCCATTAGGACCTTATCCGATCCCATACCTTGCTCATAAGCAATGGTTCGTTCGACCAACTCAGTTACCTCGTTCCTGCTGCTTACAGGCCAGCGACCTATCGCGATATCTGGTAAACCATCCAGGTCCGCATCGGCCAGACGGGCATCGCTAACGGTTTCACCTCCGTACTCGACGAGAACCATCAGCGCCGGGATTACGTTCTGACCGAGTTCGCCAAGATAATTCCTGTAATCATAGCTGGCTTCGCCGACCAGCAACAAATAGGAAGGCTTGGGATCTCTCCATTCTGATAGGGCATGCCGGATGAAGTTTGCGATGCTATCCGGGGATTCCTCTCCATCACCAAATTCGTTATAGACATCCTCAACCGAAACCTGAACCACACCTAAACCCTGCTCCTCACGCCACTCGACCAGCTGAGTAAGGGTTGGGGAAAGTTCACTTGTAGACAGGATGATTAAATCAGCCTGGATAGAGGCGTCGCGCCAATTACTATCGCGAACCGGCGTAATATCGGGATTTTTTACTAATCCTTGGGGTCCAACAGCCAGCAGAGTTGATCCGTTTTCGACCACGAATTCTAAATCACCCTTCTCATAATTCCAGCCGGTTGCTTCTTTCGGCTCGATGGGATTGGTTATATCAATCAACTTTGGTGTGCTTGAGAAGCCCCCGACACTTAAATCTCCACTCAATCCCTCCAGGATCACCCGGTCGTCAATTGCTTGAGGGAGCCTCGAGTATTCGATCTCAAGCCAGTCAAGACGAATGATATCTAACGGCGACTTGAAACTATCCCCGCTAGACTCGATTCCATTATCCACTGCCCTTTCTTCGCTGCGATTGTC
Source organism: Promineifilaceae bacterium (SeqCode) (assembly GCA_049650305.1). Taxonomy (GTDB): domain Bacteria; phylum Chloroflexota; class Anaerolineae; order Promineifilales; family Promineifilaceae; genus UBA11865. The sequence continues at coordinate 177 of JBARZW010000110.1, read as the reverse complement.
GATTACCAGTGTATTTGTGCCAGGACGAACAATTCCAGGTTCTATCAGACTATCGGCAATTATATGCGTTTCGCCATCCCATGTAATGGTGTCTACATGAATTCCATTCAGATAGAGGTCTATATCGTGGTCAGGATCGACCGGGCCAATGCTTGTCGCCCCGTAGAGAGCCGTCCG
>JBARZW010000109.1:0-2685 GCA_049650305.1 Promineifilaceae bacterium (SeqCode) | reverse complement strand
CCGGTTTGCACTTAGCCTGGCTTTGGTGAAGGTCTACGGGCAACACCTGGATGTTGTTTCGTTTGGCTTCACCAACCAGGACGGCCGGATTCCAGAAACCCATCGGTTGGTTATTGAGAAGGGCGGTATAAAACGGGACGAAGTGATAGTGTTTCAGCCAGGCCGACTGGTATACGATCACGGAGAAAGCGGCGGCGTGGCTCTTGGCGAAGGAATAACCGCCGAAGGCCCGCAGCTGGTCGAAAACGATCCCCGCCACCTCAGCCGTAACACCTTGGTCTTCAGCGCCGGTGATAAAATCATCGTGGAATAGCTCGATGGCTTCTCCGGCCCGTTTGCTGCCCAACGCTCTCCGGAGCTGTTCGCCCTGACCGGCAGAGAAGCCGGCTAGATCGCGGGCGACTTTCAACACCTGTTCCTGGAACAAAATGACGCCCATCGTCTCTTCGAGAGCCGGCTGAAGCAAAGGATGGGCGTAGGTTACGGGTTCTAGACCTAACCGGCGACGCAGGTAAGGGTGGACCATGTTGCCCTGAATCGGGCCTGGCCGGATTAGGGATATGGCTACCACGAGGTCGGCGAAACTATTAGGCTTCATCCGGGGCAGCATCTGGGCCTGGGCCCGGGATTCGACTTGAAAAACACCAACGGTGTCAGCCCGGCCTATCATATCGAAGACGGCCGGATCGGTGAACGGCAGATTGTCCAAGTCGGGCGTCGATCCGGTCATCTCCTCAATGAGGTCCAATGACTCCGTGATGGCCGACAACATGCGAAGGCCGAGGATGTCTATTTTAACCAGTCCTGCATCCTCTAGACCATCTTTGTCCCACTGGACGACGACCCGATCATCCATCGTCGCCGGCTCGGTTGGCATCCTACCCATCAAGGGTGGGCCGGTGATTATCATCCCTCCAGAATGGATGCCCAGATGGCGGGGAAATCCCTCAATCTGGTAAGCAAGGCCCAGTAGTAGAGAAGATGAGGATCCAAGGTTTGTTGATTCAGAATCGTCGAGCTCCGGTTGTTGGTCGCTAGTCGCTGGTCGCTGCCCGCTAGATGGCCCATCATTGTTTAGATTGGGGAGTTGATCGCTTTCTTCAGGAGACAGCACAGGTGTGCGTGTCAGCCAATGGGCAGTCGGTGCTGTCCCCCGGCGTCCACTTCCCAGCCACCGCCTCTTTTCTCCCTTCGCCTTTCCCCTTTCTCTCTTCGTTCCAGCCCCCAGTCCCTGACCCCCGCTCGCGAAGCGGTCGCTCTGCGACATCCCTGATCCCTTTTCTTCAAGGGTTCGGGTGGCCGCTGCCACGATCTCTGGCTGCAAGGCCAGGGCCTTACTGATGTCCCGGAGGGCGCTCCGCGACCGGAAAGTAACGAAAGTGCAGGCCATGGCCGTATGTTCGGCTCCGTATCTCTCATAGATGTATTGGATGACCTCCTCCCGTCGTTGGGCATCAAAATCGATATCAATGTCCGGCACAACTTGCCGTTCGGCCGACAAGAATCGCTCAAACACCAGGTCATGGGCGATGGGATCAATGGGGCTAATATAGAGCAAATAAGCGACAAGCGAATTGGCAGCGGAGCCACGTCCCTGGCAGCGAATGCCCTCGTTCCGGGCAAAGCGGACGATGTCCCAAACGATGAGAAAATAATTCGGCAATCCGGCCCGTTCGATGACTTCAAGTTCGTGCACCAGCTGCTTCCTGGCCTGCTGTTGCAGTTTATCCCCGTTTGGACTGGGAAACCGTTCCAGTATGGCTCCCTGGCACAGCCGGCGTAAGTAGGCGCCGCTGCTCATACCGTGGGGGGTGGGGAACTCGGGAAGATCCTGCAAGCCATATTGGAGACCAAAGTGACAACGATCGGCCAGCAGCCCGGTATTCGCCACGGCTTCCGGTTGGTCCGGAAAAAGAGCTTCCATCTCCAGATTGGACTTCAGATAAAACTCTGAATTTACTCGCCGGATGGGATTCTCTTGACTCCTAAGGTGAATCTGATCACGGGCATCGCCAGGATCCATCCCTGTCCCTCGCGCGGCTTCGTCGAGGGTGATCAAATGGCGGATAGAAACAAGCGTGTCTTGTAATCGATGCCGATCCTGGACGGCGTAATGTATATTGTTGGTTGCGACACACCCAAGCTGTAAGTAGCTCGCCAGGGCTGCTAGCTTTCCAACAAGGTCATTGTCCCCAGGAGAATAGTGACGTTGTAGTTCGATCCAGAAATTATCTTTCCCAAATAGCTCCTTATAATGCCGGGCCGTTGCCATGGCGCCGTCTCGGTCATCAGCTAGCAAGGCGGCAGCGATTTTTCCTTTCCGGCATCCGGAGAGGGCGATGAGGCCATCGGTACAACCTATAAGTTCTTCTTCCAGAAGCATCGCCTCACCCTTGGGCATGACATGCCTCGCTCGACTGATGAGATAGCAGAGGTTGTGCCATCCCGCCTGGTTCTCCACGAGTAGGGTAAGATGGTGATCGCCTGAAAGGGTTAATTCTGCCCCGAGGATGGGTTTGATCCCCTGGGCCTCCGCCGAACGGACAAAACGCGGTGCGCCATAAACGGCATCGTGATCGGTCAGGGCCAGGGCTTTCATGCCTAATTCGGCCGCCCGGCTGACCAGCTCTTCGGGATGGCTAGCCCCATCCAGAAGGCTGAAATTAGAGTGGCAGTGGAGTTCGA
>JBARZW010000108.1:0-3816 GCA_049650305.1 Promineifilaceae bacterium (SeqCode) | reverse complement strand
ATTATGCCTGTAGTCTCCTCGATCGGAATGGCCGACGTATTTGTGCCCTCAAGAAGCTCCCGGGCAGACTCTATGTAACTATCCACCTCCTGGGCTCCGAAGTCAGAAAGGGCTCCTGATATTTGGCTAACTGTTAGGCTGACAACGAAATAGAGCGGGATAACGATGACCAACAACGCGCTCAGCAGTGTCAGCGTAACCGCAATCGCGTGTCGCTCCTTGACGATTCTCAATCCAAGAAAAAAATCATACAGAGGCTTTAGCACGATAACAGAGATCAGGGAGATGCTAATTGTAGTGTAAAAGGGCCTGAGCATTACCAAAGCCAGGATGATAAGCAGGAGGAATCCCAGGTAAAAGAAAATTCGTTTCCGAATAAATGAAGCTGGCTTCTCGTTTTCCATCATGATCTCCTTAGTTCCGAAAATTCTCCATGGCACAAGTAGGTTTTGAGACGCGATGGCCGTAGTGGATAAGCATCCGAGCCATGGCCTATTAGCTCGCTTTGATGTTGGCGGCAGTCTTCCATACCTTTTTCAACATTCACGACGCCATTCACTTTGTAGCTAATCCTTTTATCAGCCGCCGGTACCATTATCAGCTCTAATCATCTAATTCTTCATCAGCGGCAGGTTCAGGCTCCTCATGCTCTTCCATCCACTTTTCAGCCACATGATAGGCCTCAACTATTGATGCGCCGACCACCTCCGTTGCCTCGAAGACATTCTCGCGTCCGATTATCCGTATCTGACCGGTTTGCTCGATCACACGTTTTGAAAAGCTGCTAATCCCGGCCAGCACGAGCTTGTTTTTATGGGCTTGCAGGTCCTCTGCATAGCGATCGAGAACACTCAGGAATGTGCTGGACTACGACGCATCGGCCGGGGCAATGATGCTAATCGCGCCGGGCAGCACCTTGACCGTTACTGGCGTTTCGCCCCACTTCTCGCCATCGCCAACAACCGGCTGTGGTGGATCACTGACTATTGTCACCTCTCGCGCTAGCCAGTGTCGGAAGTTCTCCGGATCCAGCGGCTTGTTGGCAATGCTTTTAGCCGCCGACGACAACGAAGCAAAATCCAAGTTGTATACGCAGATCACATCCAGCAAACCATCGCTGATGCTGATGTCGGGCGCCAGCGAAACACCTTGTATGCCTATGTTACCAGCGTTCTCCACCAAGCAAGTGAAACCCTCTACTTCCACATCCTCGCCGTCAAGCGTAAACGTGTAACGAACGGCCGTTGACTCCGGAACAGCTTGCAAGGCGCCAATGAAGTAGGCCATCCTACCGTATTTGTCGCGCAGCTCGCGGCTGGCCATGTTGATGCGCTGGGCATCAAAACCTGATGCAACTCGGAGGAGAAAATACCTGGATTCCTCCCAGGTAGCAGCATCACACTTACCAACATCTATCTGGCGGACGGAGCTATCTTCGCTGACAAGGACCTGGGCCGCTCCAGCCAGCGTCTGGGGAATACCTACCTCGATCGATAGCACGTTACCCGTTCCGCCAGGTAAGATGCCCTTGGGCACATTGGTGCCCATCAGACCATTAACAACCTCCATCACCGTGCCATCGCCGCCATAAGCGACGACGATATCGGCCGCGCCCTCGGCCGCCTGGCGGGCCTGACGCCTGGCGTCGCCGTATGCATTGGTAACGGAAACGCTCCAGGTAACGCCGGCTGGATGAAAGATGTCATTTAGCGTGTTTAGTATCGGTTCGTTCTTGCCCGAAGCTGGGTTGACAACGACGTGAATGTGTTTGCTCATTAGAAATCTCCTTTTCCAAGTGGATCATCCACCTGGGTTGTTCTCATGCCAAAATGATTCGGATTTCCTGATCTGACGTTGGATGTGCCAGGCGTAAGGATCGGCCACATCCCGCTGTTCTTTGATCAGCCTCATGGCTTCATCAGCCGAATGACCCTTACCAATCAAGATACATGAGGCCATGGCCACACTTCGACGCCGGCCGCCCTCACAAAATACGAGCACCCGATGGCCGTTCTGGATGACTGGCAAGGCGATCTCTACGCCTCTGTTCAAAGTTCGAACCGGAATGGGAATAAGGGGGAAATCAAATGTCCGCAACCAAAGCACCGACCTGGGTGGTTGTTCTAGCGCTTCCGGCGGTTTCCTTTGAACGATCATGCTGATTACCAGCCGTGGATCGAGTTCCAAAACCTCGTCCACGTTCTTCTTCGTCACCTTGGAAGAGAGAGACAGGTACTCTGTAATCTTTGAGATATCCATAATGGAATTAGCCATCCTTTATTTGTGGTCCGGCCCGAACCGGCATCTCGGGAACTTCCTGCATCTCTGTGCCTTCGGATTCCACGACACCTTCGACGCGCTTAGCATACCATTTGGCACCCGGCCCCGCGCTCAGGCCATGGGCGAAAATGCTGATCAACACCGTCAACATGACTACGCCATAGATCAGGGATTCCCGCTGTAGATCCTCCTCTAGGACGGTGAAGATATATAGGATGGAAGCCACACCGCGAGGTCCAAACCAGCCGATAAAACCTGTGGTGACCGGCTTTACCTTGCTGCGGATCAAGCTAATGCCAACCGCGGCTAGCCGAATCACCGCCAAGCTTAAAACAGCATACAGCAGCATGGTACCGTTGAACTGATCCAGGGCCAGCGGCAGCATGACGGCCCCGAAAACGATCATGAAGGTCAGCATCGTCAAGCCCTGCACCTCTACCTCGGCAAATTCATAGAGCTTATCGGTTTCGTCTGTCCTGGACGTATTGGCCGCCGTCATCCCTACTACAAAAGCGGCGATGAAGCCATTGCCGCCCACGATCTCGGCCGCGCCATAGGCCAACAAGGCCAACGCCAAAGCGCTAATCTTCTGGAAGGCGTCAGACATCCAACCACTGCGTTCGCCCCACTCAACGAAGCGGCCGCCGAGGAATCCGATGATGATACCAACTAGAATGCCAAAAACGATCTGTGTGAAAGCCAAGCCAAGCCAGTAGCTGGGACCGAGTGGATCCTGCTCGGCAGCGGCCAAAGAAAGGGCCAGGAGCAAAAAGGGGATGGCGATGCCGTCATTCAGGCCGCTTTCTACGTTGAGGGTCTGGCGAATTCGCACCGGCACCCTGGGATTGGTAACCACGGCCTGGCCCAGGCTGGCATCGGTAGGTGAAAGAATGATGGCCAGCACGGCCGCCTCCCAGAAAGTTAATTCGGCAAACAACATGGCGGCTACAATTGTGCCGAAGACCATCATTAAGGGTAGGCCGATAGCCAACAGCCGCAGCGGTATAGAATGGTCTTTAATGAGCATACGCGCGTCGATGCGGGAGGCATCCGTGGCCAGGACCAGGATCAAGGTCACCTCAGCGATGAGCTGAATCAGCTCGTTCCCCAAGTCGAGTTCGATGACGCCCAACACCCGACCGCTCAGCATCAGGCCCAGAACAGTGTAGACCATCGGCAAGGTGATGATGGTGCCTTGAATACGTCGAGAGATGGCCGCGGCGAATAAAATGCATACTAGTACCGCGACCAATCCGGATAACTCCTCCATAACCTCACGCTCTCTTTCGGGTGGGAGCCCGGCTAAATCCTAAACACACTTTGGCCACTGCCCGCAAGGTGTTCAATCACCCTAGAGTTCTTGGGCTGTCCGTCGCAACCGAATTGCGTCCGCTATCAGGCCGATACCGGCGATAAGCCCCCATGCACTCAGCGCAAGCGCGGATATTTGTACGGTCAAAATGGTAGATGCCAGGATCACCAGGCCCATACCAATCTCAATCAGGCCAAGGAAGAAATGCTCCCAGGCCCATTTGC
>JBARZW010000107.1:0-2555 GCA_049650305.1 Promineifilaceae bacterium (SeqCode) | reverse complement strand
GACTCGGCTTGGCCAACGCCTATTTGTTTTTGTTACCTCGACCTTTGTCGCCTTTGTCTTTGATGCCCGGGCCAAGGTCGGCCTTACCTCGGTTGCCGTTGCCATTGTTGGCAGCGCCATTGTTGGCCCGATCTCTGTCGCCTCTATCGTTGTTGCCTTGGCCTCTGTTGCCATCATCCTTGTTGCCGTGTTCTTTGTCCCCCTTATCTTTCTTGCCTTGGGGATTATCCCGGTCATCTTTATTCGGGTTGCCCTTGGACCGGCCGTCTAATTCAGGATCGCCATCCAGCAGTAGCTTTTTGATCTGACCCCAACCAAGGCCGGAGAGACGCATCTCAAAGATGTCTGCGGCAGTGAATTCTGTCCGACTCAAGGTGTAGGCATGTTTGATCTCTCCGAAGCCGAAACCGCTGCATTTCCAGCCCATAATATCATCGTAGTCTGCATTGAACTGTTTGGCCAGCGTCGTGGCATGGGGATGAGGGTTCGCCCCAGTGCAGTCGGTCACAACTACCGTTGTCGTTGGCGTGACCGTCGCCGTTGGCGTGACCGTTGGCGTTATGGTCACCGTCGGCGTCACAGTTGAGGTATCGGTCGGCTCCAAATCATCACAAGATCCAGGACCAATGGTTCCGCTGTTGTAATCATCCAGGATCTCGGCCAGGTGGACACCCTCTTGCCGGTCGGGGCCTGTGGGATCTCTGTCCGGGGGATAGGTCTCCAGCCAGGCATCGGCCGCTGTTATTGTTGCTGATATGACGGAAGTATTGGCCCCGGCAAGGACGTTTAGCTTGGCGGCAATGAGCTGACTGGCCAGGATGTAGGTCGCGTCGCCTCGTGGTGATGTCCGGAGAATGTCCAGTAGTTCTTCCTGGTCGTAGGTGACGATCCCCAAAGTTAGCTTAGTATCCGGCCACTCCTCCGAATGGTTCTTCCAGTATCCCTTCCCGTAGGTACAGTTGCCTGTGTTCAGAGGCACCGGCGTGCCTTCTAGCTCGGGGCTGTCCGCCATTGCCAGCATGGTATAGTTTTCTTGCAGATTATCAATCTCCTGGGCCAGCCAGCGCCCGTCGTCGGCAACGAAAGTTAGACGCACCAGGTCGCCCAGGGAAAGATCGCCGTCGACCCTGGTCCGATCGTCTACGGCGACGGATAAATCACCGATGCGCCAGCTCTGGTCGCCTATCCCCTTTAGCACACTGGTGAAGGCGGCTATCTCATTCGTCTCTTGAGATGGCTCGATCGTATCGGCCAGCCACTTGCCGTCGTCGAGGATACGGCCGATTACGACCACAGAATCGCCAATCTGCGGGTCGCCGCTGATCTCGGTCCGGTCGATGACGGCAATAGGCACCCCGGTTGCGGTCCAGGTCGTGCCTGACTTGTCGTCGATCTGGCCCTGTATCGTAAAATGATAGGCTGCGGGCTCGGGCCGTTTGCCAGCGGCAGCGGCGGTCGCCTGGCCTGCCAGGAGAACAACTTCGTGTCCGGCCCCGGATACCTTGACTCGGCCTTGCTCGACGTTAAAGAAGGCCTGGCCTCTCGCGCTGACCATGACGTCAAAGACGGTTCCCTGTACGGCTGCCCGCCCGCTGGGTGTGTCGATGACGAAGAAGCCGTCTTCGCCGCGCAGGGGCACAACGATGTGACTCGTCTTGCCTGCATGTTGGGTCAGCAAGAGGCGCAGGGTGTCGGCCGAGCCGTCAATGGTCGTCAGCGTGACCTCGGTATCTGGTCCCAGAGTCGTCCTTGTTCCTTCAAAAAAGGCCATCGTCAAGCTCGAATCAGGCCCGGTACGGACCCGTTTGCCGGCCGTGAGTCGATCGCCGGTATCGACTGGTTTCCAAGCTCCATCCTCTGCCACCTCGACGGTTCCGGTCACGCCTTCCAGTGTTACCTGGTGCAACCGGCGGCGCTCGCCAAGCACCATGCTGCCGACTATGACTGTGACCGCGAACAAGGCGATAAAGAGAACAAAGCCAATGGTCGCCACCCGCACCGGACCCTGCCAGCGACGCCGGTCGAGTGGAACCTCCGGCCTCCGGACTGGCCTGTCCAGAGACCTGGAGGCCTCGATAACCTGTCGCTGCTGAGCCGAGGCTATGCCTGGGCTAAGTTCAGGGTGCTCAAGCGCTCGAATCTGGGCGGCCAGATTCAGCAGAGGGCGTAGCTCACGTTCGTCGGCCGGAAGCTGGTCTAGTGACTGCTCCAGCGAAGCGCCATTTTCCAAAGCGGTCAACTGACGGTTTAACAATTCTGAATCAGACATAGGTCACCTTCCATTCGGTCATTACGGCACGTAACTTCTGAAGCCCCCGGAACTGGAGAGCCTTCACGGCGCTCTGGCTTTTGCCAATGGCGGCCGCCACTTCGGCAATGGGCATGTCAGCCACAAAGCGCATGACGACCACGTCTCGTTGGGATGGGTTAAGGTCCTTTAATGCTTCCAGGAGACGATCACTTGTCAGCCGTCGCTCAGCTGTTACATCTGGGCTTTCGCCGGAGGCCGCCAGCTCTTCGTTCAAGTCAACGTGGTCGCGTACCTTCATTTTGCG
>JBARZW010000106.1:0-5481 GCA_049650305.1 Promineifilaceae bacterium (SeqCode) | reverse complement strand
TGAACGTTTTCGAGGTCCCCTTGAGCGTTGACAGGGATAATGATCGACGCGTCAGGGGGTAGGTCAGGATTGCCGCGCAGGTGCCTGATGTCTTCGCCCAGAAGAGTCAGCTCTGTCCCACTAGAGAGCATGCAAACACCCCTCGGCACCGTCAAGTGCGTCTAGCAAAGGCTCCATCTGAAAACGATGGAGCCGAATGATATCTCCGAGACAAGATCTACTGGTGGTTAATGTCATAGCGCTCTCTCCTTAGGAGGTGCTAGATGGGCGATTTGATCCGCTGTTCCGCTCGTGCCGCTCTCTGCGCGCTGAGGCTCCCAGCGCTCAATGCGGTGACCGCGCAATATATTCGATATGGCTACCAGGCAAGCCAGATTCACCATGCAGAAGTAGGATGGTATGGCCAAGATCTTCGACCCACCCAGCCGGGTCCCCTTGAACAAGGCGCCTAAGGTGGCCAAGCCATAAAAAGCAACCTGGGCAAGCAGGGCGAGTTGGTAGAAAAGCCCATGTGACCAGAGGAATGGATTTAGAAACATAAGCATAAGCAGAGGAAACACGACCATGCGACGTAGTACCTTATGAGAAAAGATCTGGAGAGCGTAAAAACCATAACGGAACGGATTCAGTAGCGCTCGCCTCACCAACACAGCATGCAATCCACGGGTTGTGATGCGTACCTTACGGCTAAACTCGCGGCCGCTTGAGGCTGCTGCCGGTTCGTAGGCGATAGCATCGGGCGCGAAGACCAGCCGGTAGCCTTGGGCAATAACGCCCGTCGACGTGTAGAAGTCGTCGGTTACCCCATCCGGGACCTGTTGGAACAGGTGGCGGCGAATCGCGTAAATTGCCCCTGTCGCCGAAATAGTGTTTCCTGCCTGGCTTTCAAGCTGCTTGAGCTTGCGGTCGAATCCCCAATAACTCTTCTCGCCATCGCCACTGAGGTTGCCTTCAGACATCGAGAGATAGCATTGGTTACCAGCGACCCCACCTACTTCGGCGTCGGCAAAGGGGCGGACTAGGGCCCGGATGGCATCGGTCGCATACATGCTGTTGGCGTCGGAGAAGACCAAAATCTCACCGGCCGCGGTGGTCACGGCCGTGTTGAGCGCCTGAGCCTTTCCCATGCGTGACAGAGCCAGTAGGTTAATCCCTTGACTATCATAGCCGCCCACAATCGTATTCGTACCATCGTCCGATCCGTCGGAAGCGACAATTATCCTCAGGCGCTCCACAGGATAGTCGAGTGACAGGACGTTATCGAGTTTGGCGCCAATGGCATCGGCCTCGTTATGCGCGGCAATGATCATCGTCACCTCTGGGGTGATATCGGTGTTCTTATAGGGGCGACGCAACAGAGCGGCGCGCAAAAAGATAAGCAGTGGGAAGAGAACGTAGGTGTAAAAAACGAAAGCCACTGCCGCCCAAAACAGGATGATGACCAGGTTCATTATGGCACCTCCGTTCTAAAATGCCTGGCCAATTCGGCCGCATTCGTATGGAGGTCGAATTCGCGTAACACTTTGTCTCGGCCAGCCTTGCCAAGGCGTTGACGCAAGCCTGGATCATGCCACAAGCGCTCCAGAGCATCGGCCAGGGCCTCAGCATCACCAGGTGGCGTCAGAAGCCCTGTCTGCTCATCGATTGCCAGCTCGGGGATGCCAGAGAGCCGGCTGGCAACCACCGGCACACCACTGGCCATGGCTTCCATCAGGACCACAGGAATACCCTCTCGCCGGCCGTCACGGGACGGAACGCTGGGAGTTACTACGACGTCGGTTACCTGAATGAGTTCGGCGACTTCGGCGCGTGTCATGCGGCCGTGGAAGTGCACGCGATCTTCTAACCCCGCTTGTCGGGCCTGAGCAGTGAGGGCCTCTCTGTCTGGCCCATCGCCGGCAAGATGGCAGGTTAACTCCACGCCGCCTGCATGCAGCAGGCGACACGCCTCGATCAGATAGGATTGTCCTTTGACTTCGTGCAAAGTTCCGACACAAAGGATCGTGAAAGGCGCGGGCTGGGGCCTGTTTCCATTCTTCGCCGGTGGTCGAAAGACCTGGGTATCGACGCCACAGTGGATAACGTGCATTTTGTCGCCGTACTGCCCACCACATGTCTCCATAATCACATCCCGGTTAAAGGACGAGATCGGCACAACGAAGGCGGCTTCGGCGACCTTATCGAGCAGCATCGTCCGATCTCGGTGAATGTCGGAGCCGTGCGCAGTAAAACTGTAGGGAATGCCTGTCAATCGTTGGATCACAAAAGCGGCCGCTGCCGGGTGGCTGGCAAAGTGGGCGTGAACATGGCTGATGCCGGCGCTCGTCATTTTGTGGGCGAACAGTACCGTCTTGGGAAATATACCCATCGCGCCGGTAAAGAAACGGAAACTACCCCAAGTACCCTGCAACAAGGACCACAGTGCGCCAAAATAGGCCTTTGGCTTACGTCTTATATAGTGCAGGTTCGCACGTAGGATTGGCCAAGAGATAAACGGCTGGAAATGGGCTTGCTCGACGTACGCTTGAGCCTCCGGATGCATGAAAGTGGTCTTTTCACGCAAGAGTGGATATACCTCCACCTGCACTCCTGCTTGTTCCATGGCCAACATCTCGTAAAGAATAAAAGTCTCGGTGAACTTAGGAAAGCGAGACATGATGTAGGCTACTCTGACGCCCTCTCGCTGACCGGGTAGACCCGATTTTTTCACCGGCTGCTCAACCGCCTGACGTTCCAAATCTGACATCACCTGGTTGTTCATTTTTTTAACCACCGAAATCAGACGACCGCTCGGTGTACCTTTGCCAAATCAGTCCGGTAACTTCACGGCGTATGCATTCAGCGCTCTTTGTAGCATCTACCACCGTCATCTGTGGCAAGCGGTCGCTCAACTGCAGGTAGCTCTGACGTTGCCTCTCCAGAAATGACGGCGTGTGTTCTCCTTTACGATCGAATAATGTCTCCCCTGGAGCATCTAGCATGATAACCAAATCAGGAGCTGGGCAAGCATGAGCTAAAAGCCAGCGTCGTACCTGCCTTGGCCAGTTAAGCGGTTGACGCGGAGGTACTAACGCATCATAGGTGTAGCGATCAAAGATCACTAGCTGCCCTCGAGCTTGGTGATATCGAGCAGACAGGTACCGCCTCCATTGGGTGACCAGGCGTCTTACAAACCCAAGTCCTGGAATTGGCAGGTGCATCGATTCTTTCTTATTCCTACTATCGTAGAGTCCCATATATACAGAATGTACCGGAAAATAGAACGACTCTTGAACGCCGACAGCTAATGTCGATTTACCTGCTCCATCGGGCGCAAGTAGGGCCACCGAAGGTGGGTGGAGTTGCCCTAAAACAGCCCATCGATTTGATTTACGTAGGATCCGGTCACGCAACTTACGACCGAGTGTTCCAAGCCTGTTGTGATTGGCCATTCGCCCTGCAACAACCTCACGAGCGGCGAGCAAGGCGGCCCAGTTCTCGGCGTCAATCAGCTCAACAAGCTGAGGCCAGGTAATAGTTGGTGACCAATACGAGATCAGCAGCGCTGAAATATAGCCCTCATCGGTGACCTGTCTGCGTAGCGCCCTCAGGCGGCTTTGTCCGTGAAGAGAGAAGCGCCCCTTGTCGAGTACACAGTGCAGGAGAAGGGTTACCAGCTCGTCTTCCGGTGAAGGAATAAAAACCGAATCGACGCGGCGACGATTCTTGAGACAGCCGGCACCGAGTGTCGTTCGTAGAACGTGGTCGGGCGCGCCATAAGCGATTTCGGTTACGATATCAAGTTTAAGCCACGAATCGTAGCCCTCATCATAGGCAACAAAGAAGTGATGAGGTTTGTGCCCCCAGTTCGGCAAGCTGATAAAACCAAGCCGTGCTAATGGTTCACGAAGCCGTCCAATTTGGTTACCCTGGATGAGTAAATCAATTTCTCCCGGATTACCCAACCGGTCGAGCCGATCATGGTCGCGTAATAGGCAATAAATTATGTTTTCCCCGTCCATTATTCTAAAGACGGACGATGTGAGTTTATGCATATTAAATCTTCATACCAAAACAGTAGGCCATCCGTAAGAATGAACCGTCCCTTAGCTCTAGTCTCGTGCTGATCTTAGGGTGTTATTGGCCCAGCCTCGTCGGTCTGACCCGCCGATTCATCAGCAGTTGCTCGTACCTTGGCGATCGGATTTTGCTTAGCTGACCGTTGGAAAAACGCAGGCAGGCGTCTTGTACGATAGCGATCAGCGAGAGCATTGGTAAACCGAACTCTGCTCCTGGTCAAGTCAATATTCCTCCCCCCAACTTGAAACCAACCGTGGCTGTCCTCAGTTACGAGCACAGTGCCTAAAAGGTGAGCACCTACCGTCTTCAAGCTTGAGACGGCGTCGTTAACTGATTCTTCTTGAATACTTCCGCTACGCACGACGAGAACGACGCCATCGACGCGCGATGCAATGAGCAGACTATCTGCAAAAGTAGGTAATGGCGAAGCGGCGACAACAATAACGTCGGCTTGACTATCGAGCTCGTGGAGTAGGTTATCCACGCGTGGTGATGCCAGCCGTGAGAATGAGTCTTGGGGAGGGGGACCGCTAGGTAGAACTGATAGACCAGGTGCCGCTTCAATTGCCGTGAGTTCAGGCGGTATAGATTGGTCATCAAGGGCGTTTATCAATCCGAAACGGCCAGAAATACCAAACAATTTGTCAACGGTTGGATGGTGTAGATCAGCATCTACGAGAATGACGCGCTTGCCCGTCTGAGACAAGACGATAGCCAGGTTGGCGGCGATTTCACCTGCGCTCTCGCTCTCCTGAATGCTACTGACAAGGACCGAGCGTATTGCAGGGGAATCACCAGAAACCGACAGCTTTGTACCTAGTCTGCGAAAGTCTTCAGCCGCCGGTGACCGCGGATGATCTAGCACGAATAGCGACTCGTCAGGGTGGTTATGCTGTGCGACTCTAAAGCTGGATATTGTTCCTAAGACAGGCGCATCGCTAGCCGTCTTAAGATCCTCAACTGTATCGACAGTATTGTTGAGATATTCGTAGACGAGAGCAACGCTCAGGGCCACAATCAAACCAGCCATGCCCGCCATAAATGCCAGAATAGGCAGGCGCCGAGATACCGGGTTGCCTGTCACAGCAGGCTCTATGATCTTTACCTGGTTGGTAAACGTGTCCAGAAGGGTGCTATATAATAAGGTAAGCGCACTGCGTCCTTCGGCTAGACGGTTGCGTTCCTGTGAAAGCTGTTCCAGAATTGAGCGCTGCTCCTCGGAGGTAGCCGCATTGTCCAGATCAGCTTTGAGTTCCTCGATATTTGCGTCTATGTCGTTGGTGCTTTGTTCAATCTCTGTTGCCTGTTCTCGCATCTGATCATTAAGGACGGCCGCATAACTCTCGCCGCCAGAAGGGCTCAAGCGAAGTATTACACCGGCGAGAGAATTGGCAACAGCCGTTGCCCTTTGCGGATCATTAT
>JBARZW010000105.1:0-5069 GCA_049650305.1 Promineifilaceae bacterium (SeqCode) | reverse complement strand
CTCCTTCTGGGATCGTTTCGAAGTGGTGCGAATCTATCGAGGTGTCCGTTACGTCATTCAGGTCAAACGAAAAGGACCAGGGAACAACGTTCGGCTGGAAGTGGAAGGAGTACCTCTTGTGGGAAACGTCCTTAAACTTCCGCCGGCTGGTACTATGGAAGTTCAAGTAAATGTGAGTATCGGTGTATGACTATCATTAATCCGTCCCCATCTGGACCAACTTATCGCGATCCTTCGATCCCGATTTCTACCCGGAAGAATGCTCTTCTCTCTCAAATGACCTTGGAAGAGAAGATCGGGCAGATGACTTTGGTAGAGAAAAACAGCATTACCCCTGAAGAAGTTAGGCGCCATTTGATTGGCGCGGTTCTCAGCGGAGGTGGTGGAAATCCAGAAGACAATTCGCCAGCAGGCTGGCTGGAGATGGTGAGCAGCCTGCTAGACGCCGCCCATCATACGCGCCTTGGCATACCTCTGCTATATGGGGTGGATGCCGTCCATGGCCACAGTAACATACGTGGCGCGGTGATCTTCCCCCATAACATCGGCCTTGGGGCAACCCGTGACGCAGATCTGGTACGGCGTATCGGCCGGGCTACGGCTGTGGAAACCTTCGCCACAGGCATCCGGTGGAACTACGCGCCTACTATCGCAGTCCCTCAGGATCTTCGCTGGGGCAGGACTTATGAAGGATTCGGTGAGAGGCCCTCCCTGGTCGCCCACCTCGGTGCGGCGTATATCCGGGGCTTACAGGGTGAAGATCTGGCCGCCCCTTTTTCCGTCCTGGCGACCCCTAAGCATTACGTCGGCGATGGCGGCACTACCTGGGGTACATCGACCATGCTATTCCCATCCGTGCCTTCCATCGGAATCACCGAACGAACACCTTTCATAATCGATCAGGGTGATACCCGTTTGGATGAAGCGACGTTCCGGAGTTTACACCTGGCACCTTACGTAGACGCTGTTAAGGCAGGGGCGCAGGTGATCATGGCCTCATTCTCAAGCTGGAATGGCCAAAAGCTGAATGCTCATCATTATCTGCTGACGACGGTCCTGAAGGGTGAGCTAGGTTTTTCCGGTTTCATCGTCACCGATTGGGGCAGCATCGACGAAGTCTCCGATGACAATTATCAAGCGGTCGTGTCCTGCATCAACGCCGGGATCGATATGAACATGGTACCCGAGGATTACTCGCGATTCATGTCTAATCTGCGATCGGCCGTCGACAATGGCGATGTTCCAATGGCGCGTATCGATGATGCTGTAAGGCGGATTTTGACAGTGAAGATGAAGGCTGGATTATTTGAGAGCCCTGGAGTCGATGACGCCTATCTGCCCCTCATTGGCTCGTCGGAGCACCGCGAGTTGGCCTGTGAGGCGGTCGCTAAGTCGCTTGTGCTGCTTAAGAACGAAGACGATGTTCTGCCGCTGGCGAAGT
Source organism: Promineifilaceae bacterium (SeqCode) (assembly GCA_049650305.1). GTDB lineage: Bacteria > Chloroflexota > Anaerolineae > Promineifilales > Promineifilaceae > UBA11865. The sequence goes on along the minus strand of JBARZW010000105.1, from coordinate 3,628 downwards.
CACTGCCACAGATCGCCGTGGCTGGCTCTTGGGCCGACGACATCGGCCTGCAATGTGGCGGCTGGACCATCGAGTGGCTGGGCGCCTCGGGCGATATCACACCGGGTACCTCGATTTTGGAGGCCATAGGGGCAACCGTGTCACCACATACGGTGATCGATTACGATCCCAGCGGAAGGTTTGACGAAAATGGAGGATCGCCAACGGCCGAACTTGGCCTTGCCTTCTTGGGCGAACTGCCTTACGCGGAAGGTTTTGGAGACCGGGCTGATCTAAGGCTCGGCGAAGAAGATATCGCCTTGCTAGAGCGCATGCGCCGTCGCTGTAATAAGATGGTCGTCATATTGGTAACCGGCCGGCCGCTGATCCTCACCGAGCAATTGCCGCTAATGGATGCCCTGGTAGTAGCCTGGTTACCAGGAACAGAGGGGCAAGGCGTGGCCGATGTGCTATTTGGCGATGTCCCCTTTACGGGCAAGTTGCCCTATACCTGGCCGCGAACCATGGACCAAATCCCACTAAATCATGAAAAGCCTGGCGAAGAGGTAGTCAAGCCTCTCTTCCCCTTTGGCTTCGGTCTCTCTTGCTGAAATCAGTATTGGAGAATAGAGATGGACCAACCAAATATCCCTTGGGAGGAAAAGCCCAGCGGCTATGGCGATACTGTCTGGCGCTACAGCCACAACCCTATCGTGAACCACGATGCTATCCCAAGCTCAAACAGTATCTTCAATAGCGCCGTGGTTCCTCATGGCGAAGGATTCGCCGGTGTCTTCCGCTGTGATAGTAAAACGCGCCAGATGCAATTACATGCCGGTCGCAGTATGGATGGCATCCAGTGGGACATCGAGGATGAGCGGATCGAGTTTCTTGCCCATGACAAACGAACCCAGGACATCAATTTATTCGACTATGCTTATGACCCGCGGGTTGTCTGGCTGGAAGACCGCTATTACGTTACCTGGTGCAACGGATACCACGGACCGACAATTGGCGTCGGCTATACTTATGATTTTGAAACCTTTTACCAAATGGAGAACGCCTTCCTGCCTTTCAACCGCAACGGCGTTCTATTTCCGCGAAAAATCGAGGGCAAATACGCCATGCTCAGTCGACCCAGTGATAATGGCCATACTCCCTTCGGTGATATTTATTACAGCGAAAGCCCAGATATGCAGCACTGGGGACGGCACCGATTCGTTATGGGAGCCTCACGCGGTTGGCAAGCAACCAAGATAGGGGCTGGTCCTATCCCGATAGAAACGGATGAGGGTTGGCTGCTCATCTATCACGGCGTATTGACGTCCTGCAATGGCTTTGTTTATAGCTTTGGCGCCGCCCTGCTGGATAAAGAAAAACCGTGGCAGGTACTGTACCGCGGCGAACCTTATTTGCTCGCCCCGCAAGCCCATTACGAACGGGTGGGCGACGTACCCAATGTGGCCTTCCCCTGCGCTGCCCTGGTTGACGATAAGACTGGACAGCTGGCTATATACTATGGTGGGGCCGATACGGTCATCTGTCTGGCCTTTGGCTATGTGAACGAAGTGGTCGAATTCGTGAAGTCACATGATTCCAGATTTTAGGTTCCTGGTTCTGGAGAGTCGTCGGTGTCCTTAGCGCAGTTACGGGCTGAGGTGGAGCGGGAGCTGACAGGCATCATTTTACCCTACTATTTTAAACATGCCGTCGACAAACAATACGGTGGCATTTACGGCCGAATCGACAATAACAATCGTGTCTATCACACTGCCCCCAAAGGGTCGGTCCAACATACACGCCTTATATGGACTTTTGCTCATGCGTACCGGAGTTTGAAGTCTGATGCATACCTGGCTATGGCCGGCCATACCTATAACTTCCTGCTAGATCATTTATTGGACAAAGACGCAGGAGGTCTATATTGGCAGGTGGATTTTCAGGGACATCCGTTGGTAACAGACAAATATACCTATGGGCAGGCCTTTGGGATTTATGCTTTAGCTGAATACTATTTTTCCACTCATGACGAACGTAGTTTGACAGAGGCTGTGGCTTTGTACCGTCTTATTGAAAGCAATACTCGAGACGAGCAATATGGTGGCTACTATGAGGTTTTCCAAGAAGACTGGCAGAAGCGTCTTGATATAAATGTCGATAAAGTAGATGGACCGGTATACAAGACGATGAATAGCCATCTTCACTTAATGGAGGCCTACAGCAACCTGTACCGGATCTGGCCCGACGAATCATTACGTACTGTTTTAAGGACCCTCATTCGTCTTCATCTAGACCTGATCATCGATCCGGCGAGCAATCACCTGAGGCTCCAGTTTGCGGCCGACTGGACACCGTTCAATAATCACTTGTCCTTCGGGCATGATATCGAGGCTAGTTGGCTGTTAGTGGAAGCGGCCGAGACACTGGGCGAGGCTAACCTGCTGGCTGAGTGTCAGGACATGGCCCTGAGGATGGTCCAGGTTGTTTATGATGAGGGTATTGATAGCGATGGTGGCCTTTTGAGCGGGACCGATCAAAAGGACAAAGAGTGGTGGCCACAGGCTGAGGCGCTCGTTGGCTTTCTCAACGCCTACCAGTTAAGCAAGGAGCCTAAATTTGCCGAAGCTGCCGGCGCCATCTGGGCATATGTACAAAAAGAGCTCGTCGATCATTCAAATGGTGAATGGTTTTCAGGTCGCCAGGCTAACGGCGCTATGATGCGCGAGGAAAAGGTTAGCTTGTGGAAGACACCCTATCATAACGGCCGGGCCTGTCTGGAACTAATGGACCGCATAGACGAGCTGCAGAAATGATCCGTTCTGGAAGAAAACAGGGAAATCGGTTCCTACAACCTTAATAACGCCGGCTTAACTGATAAATCTAGTTAGCGTTGACAATGCCTATAATCAACATTAGAAATACGCATCAATCCGCTCTTCGATGAAGCTCCCAAGGGCAAAAACCGATAATTCTTCCGGTTCCACTTTCTGATACGGGGTTAGAAACCACCGCTCCTCGTGAGATACCGATTGACCAGGTTCCAGGAATGCTGCCGGTCCCAATGTCTCCAGTTCCAGGAAGTGAGGATCACAATAACACTCGCTCGAGCTCCCAAAGTCGAAATATTCCGACTGCGGTTGGTAGTCCACGTATTTAACAAATAGAATCCCATCAATGCAGTACGCCAGCCACCCGGCTGGATTAGCCCATCCAATTTTAAGCTTGCCCGAGCGCATCGTTGCCTGAATGGTAACGTACCGGTTACCCCACTTGATATGAGAAGAATTGAGATCTGTATAGGGCCATAGGGCCAAACGGCGATTAGGTAACAAGCCAGTATCCTGTGCCGGTTGTGGTAGTATTGCGAATCCTCCCGGACGGAGTTGCGTAATAGCCCAGGGCGCCAGTTCGACCGGCCTGGCGCCCCTGTTGGTGAGTCTGTGGATTACCCTAACGAAAGGCTCCTCGGCCAGCAATGTGACGTCAATCCTCTTCTGAATACCTGTTGGTGACTCCACGGGCTGGATGGCCTGTATACCGTCATCAATCAACTTGATAGAAATGGGATCGTCGTCGGAAACATAGGTGCGTTCTCGATCCTCAGGTGCATGCCATAGACGATGACCACCTCGGAAATAATACTCGTTAC
>JBARZW010000104.1:0-7137 GCA_049650305.1 Promineifilaceae bacterium (SeqCode) | reverse complement strand
CGAATTCGAGGAAGCGACCGGGGCGACGGTGGAAATCATCTTCCTGGGCGACGGTTTCGAAATCGACCGTTACCTGAAGACCAACTACGCCGCCGACACGGTAGACTTTGATGTGGCCTGGAACCACACCAGCTTCATGTCCCAGTTCACCAACTTCGTGGAACCACTGCAGAATTGGTTCAGTGAAGAAGAACTGGCTGCCTTCAGCCCGGCCATCATCGAAGCGGCCACCATTGACGGGGACCTACAGTTGATCCCGCGTCATGCGGACATCAGCGGCATGCACTATCGCACCGACCTCTTTGAGGACGCCGATCTGCAAGCAGCCTTCGAAAGCGCCTATGGCTATCCGCTGGCTCCGCCGGAAACATTGGAACAGATGTATGAGATGTCTGAGTTCTTTGTGGGCGAGGGCGCCATTCAATATGGTACCCAATTCGCCGGCAAGGAAGAAGCTCTGGCCGGCCGTTTCTACGAAGTGTTGGTGGCCAATGGTGGCAATTACTTCGATCAAGATCTGACCCCTATTTTCGACAGCGAAGCGGGACAGATTTCTGCTCAGTGGATGCGGGACCTGTACGATAATGATCTTGTCCCGGCCGACACGCCCAACCTGTTATGGCCCGAAGTGGCCCAAAACTTCTGTGACGGCAACGTCGCTTTCTACCTGGAATGGTACGGCTGGTACAGTTACTTCCAGGACCCGGAAAGCTGTGAAGTCGCCGGTAAGTTTGGTATCGTTCGCGGTCCCTACGGGGCCGGCGATGACTACACCGGCTGGGCCGGTGCCCACGCCTTCTCCGTAACCAAAGACTCAGAGAACAAGGAAGCGGCCGCTCAACTGGTAAAATTCTTCACCTCCGAAGCCATCTCTTATGAGGAAGCCCTGCTGGGCGTGTTGCCGGTCCGCGATGATGTCTGGGCCCAAGTCATTGCCGATGCGGACGAGTCCGATGTAGAACTAGACAAGATTCGGCTGGAAGTGGCTCAAACCCAGATCGCCGAAGATTTCTTCACCCCACCGCTCTTCGCCGACTGGATCTCCTTCACCAATACCTGGTACCCCACCCTACAAGGCATCATCTTGGGCGATATGAGCGTTGAAGAAGGTCTGGCTCAGGGTGTGGCCGATGCGGCTCAATTGCTAACCGATCTCGGCTACGAAAACGAACAACTGGCCGTGATGACAAGTCCGGATCTTGGCACCGGTGGTGGCGACGCCGATGTCTCTGGCGAAGCGATGCTGGCTGGTGTTGACAAAGATCTGTCGGGCGTCACTTTGCGCGCCGCTCTCATCGGCGGTCAGCCTTATGAGACCATGTATGATTCCATCAGCCGCTTCGAAGAAGCCACCGGGGCGACGGTAGAAATAATCTTCCTAGGCGACGGTTTCGAAATCGACCGTTACCTGAAGACTAACTACGCCGCCGACACGGTAGACTTCGACGTGGCCTGGAACCATACCAGCTTCATGGCCCAATTCACCAACTTCGTGGAACCGCTGCAGAACTGGTTCACTGAAGATGAACTGGCCGCCTTTAGCCCGGCCATCATCGATTCGGCGACGATTGACGGGGATCTACAATTGATCCCGCGCCATGCCGATATCAGCGGAATGCACTACCGTACGGACCTCTTTGAGGACGCGGATCTACAGGCGGCTTTCGAGAGCGCCTATGGTTATCCGCTGGCCCCACCGGAAACGTTGGAGCAGATGTATGAGATGTCCGAGTTCTTCGTGGGCGAAGGCGCCATTCAGTATGGCACTCAGTTTGCCGGTAAGGAAGAGGCCCTGGCCGGCCGTTTCTACGAAGTGTTGGTCGCCAATGGCGGCAATTACTTCGATGCCGACTTCAACCCCATCTTCGACAGTGAAGCGGGTGTTATATCAGCCCAGTGGATGCAGGATCTCTACGACAATGGCCTTATCCCGGCCGATACACCCAACCTGCTCTGGCCCGAAGTAGCCCAAAACTTCTGTGACGGAAACGTCGCTTTCTACCTGGAATGGTACGGCTGGTACAGTTACTTCCAGGATCCGGAAAGCTGCGAAGTCGCCGGTAAGTTTGGCATTGTTCGCGGTCCCATTGGAGCCGGCGATGACCACACCGGCTGGGCCGGCGCTCACGCCTTCTCCGTAACCCAGGCTTCCGAGAACAAGGAAGCGGCCGCCGAGTTGGTCAAGTTCCTCACCTCCGAAGCTATCTCCTACGAGGAAGCCCTGCTGGGCGTGTTGCCGGTCCGTGATGACGTCTGGGCCCGGGTGATTGCCGATGCGACTGCATCCGATGTTGCACTGGACCAGGTCCGTCTGGAAGTGGCTAATACCCAGGTCGTTGAAGATTTCTTCACCCCGCCGCTCTTCGCCGACTGGATCTCCTTCACCAATAGCTGGTTCCCCATCCTACAAGGCATCTTCTTGGGTGATTACACCGTCGAAGAAGGTCTTGAGCAAGGCGTTAGCGAGGCTTACGACTTGCTGGACAGCTTTGGCTATTACGAATAACAAAGAATTGTAATGAGTTGGGTATCGTCTCTGTTCAAGGGGCGATACCCCCCCATTCCCCTGAACCGTAGGTGGTCATATGACTGCAACAAATGCTAGACAAGTGGAACAAGATAATCTTGGCAAACCAACGGGCCCGCGAAAGCGATCGGCCGGAACAAGTTGGTTCCCCTGGCTGCTTATCGCCCCGTCACTTCTTGTGATCGGCATTATTGTCATTTACCCGGTACTTTATTCAATCTACGTGAGCTTCACCCCTTTTCACTTATTGCGCCCTGACCAGACCTTCGTTTTTACCGTCGAGAAGATGTGGGACAACTACATCAGGCTGGCGGAGGATGATGTCTTTTGGCGTTCGATGCGCAATACCGTTCTCTTCCTGGCCGTTACGGTCAATTTATCCTACTTTATTGCCCTCGCACTCTCCCAGTTGATGGCTCGGGTCACACGGGGCCAAAGCGTGATGCGCACCTTGCTTATGGTGCCGATGATGTTTGCCCCGGTTCTGGTCGGCTTTCAATTTGCCTGGTTCTTTAACGCCACAGTAGGGCTGGTAAACAACACCTTGACCTCCTTTGGACTGATGTCAGAACCAAAGGCCTGGCTGGTTGATCAGCCCACCGGCATGATCGCCATTATGATCGCTACCATCTGGATGAATATACCCATGCTGACGATCATTCTTTTGGCCGGCACTTTGTCATTGCCTCGAGAGACCTTTGAGGCGGCAAGAGTGGACGGCGCTTCGGCCTGGCAACAATTTAGAAATATAACCATGCCTTTGATCGCGCCCTTCACCCTGATCGCCCTCACTGTACTATCCCTGGATATCGCCAGAGCATATGACATCGTTCGCATCATGACCGGCGGCGGTCCGGCCCATCGCACCGAAATGATCTGGACCTATACCGGCCGCATGGCTATTCGAAATTCACAATTCGGCCTGGCCAGCGCCATGTCCATGGTGGCTGTTTTTCTTGGCGTGGCTTTCACACTTTACCTCTTTCGACAGTTGATCAAATCAAGGGTGGCGTACTGATGTTTGGTAGACGACGCACAATTAAGCAAACCATACTTAATCTCTCGGCTATTGGCGTTTTACTCTTATTTGCGCTTCCGGCTATCTGGATCGTTCTCACCGCTTTCCGGCCGGGCAACGAGGTAAACGTCTCACCGCCAATCTGGATCCCCAAAAAAATCACCCTGGATGCCTTCGGCTCCTTGTTTGGCTTTAACCCCGAAACCGCCGCCGGCGTACCCGTGGGGAGTTATATGTGGAATTCCATTCGCGTGGCCCTATTAAGTACGGTCGTATCGGTATCCTTGGGCACGATGGCCGGCTACGCCTTTTCTCGTTTTCGATTTCGCGGGGGATCGCTGATTTTTCTGCTCATCATGTTATCCCGGGCCGTGCCCGGCGTGGCCCTGGGCTTGCCCCTGTTTATTTTGATGCGCCGCTATGGATTGCAGGATACCGTACAGGGTCTGGCCCTGGTATATGTGGCCGTCAACATCCCTTTCACCGCCTGGTTGATGGACGGATTCTTTCGCCAGATCCCTCAAGAACTGGACGATGCCGCCTATATCGACGGCTGCAACCATTGGAGCGCCTTCTGGCGTATTGATCTGCCCTTGGCCCTACCCGGCATCGCCGCCGCCAGTATCTTCGCCTTTCTGGCGGCCTGGAACGAATATCAGATCGCCAGCCTGGTCACCAATACACCGAACGCCAAGACCTTCCCGGTGGGCCTGTTTGACTTCACCAGTCAATTCACGGTCGATTGGCGGGGGATGACGGCTATGTCGGTGCTGATGATCATACCGGCTGTCATCTTTGTAATTCTAACTCAGAGACGCCTCACCGAAGGGCTTACATTTGGAGCGATCAAGGGTTAAGGGTAAGGATAATCTCATGGAAAGAACAGAAAATTGCCTAAATAAACTGGATAGAATGACCAAGGCCCTGAATCACCAAGAACCAGACCGCGTTCCCATCAGCGATTGGTTTTGGGGAAGTTTTCTCAATCGTTGGCGAGAAGATCTAGGCCTGCCAGAAGATACCGACATCTATGAATATTACGATCTCGACTGGCAAGTCACTTTTCCCAATATGGATCCCCATATAAAGCAGTTTGAAATTCTGGAAGAGAATGAAGAGCACGTCATTGTGCGGACCGGCTTTGAAGCGTTGATCGAAAAGAAATTTGCCGACCCTATGCCCAGGTGGTTGGAGTTTGCTACCGATACCATCGAAAAGGTCGAAGCTTTTGAGTTCGACGATCCCTGGGACGACCGCCGCTACTACAGCGGTGGAGATAACCAGATCGCTGGCGTCGGCGATGGTTTTGCCCGAGATCTACCGCCATGGATTGAGACAGTCAAAAAAATTCACCCGAATTTCGTCGTCTACGGCAGCATATGTGAGGCCAATGAATATCTGACCCGGATCATTGGTACGGAGAGCAACCTATTATGGGCGGGTCTCTACCCTGAACGGTTGGGTAAATTCATCATGCGACTCAACGAGTTCGCCCTGGAAATAGTTAAGGCCCAAATCAAAGCGGCCGATGGTTTGCTCGATGGAATGCTCATCTGGGGTGATATCGCTTACAAGAAAGACTTGTTCTTCTCACCCGCTTACTGGCGCAAATATTACAAGCCCGGCCTCAAAGCGATGATCGATCTGTGCCACGAAAAAGGCCTGCCCGTCATCTATCATGGCTGTGGCAACATCAAGCGCGTTTTTCCCGACTTCATTGAAGTTGGCGTTGACGCTTACAATCCTTTAGAGGCTAAAGCCGGCCTGGATGTGGTGGAGTTGCGACGCCAGTACGGCCATCAAATTGCCTTTTGCGGAAATATGGATGTTATGGAGTGGGCTGCCCGGGACGAGGAAGAACTTAAGAAGATCGTCTTAACTAAGCTGAATGCGGCTAAAGGTGGCGGCTGGCTCTTCCAATCTGACCATTCTGTACCACCAACCATATCGGGGCAAAAATATGATTTTGTGGTTAATTTGGTGCGCGAGTATGGACAGTATCCACTCCAGCTAGGCGAGTTTGACTTACCGGCTTTTATCTAGCTGGTTGAGGTGACCAGCCGGCTGAAAATGGTCTTCTTGTCCACAGAAAAGAGAATTCTTGATGCGTTTGCAATATGCGCTGCCACACCAATTAGAAAAGGCTATTGATGAAAAATGGCCATTACTCGTACCTACGGGATGCATTGAGTATCACGGGCCGCACCAAGCGCTTGGGTTGGATACTATTTTGGTAGAAGAACTGTTAACCCGGGTTGCCCAAAGGGTCCAATGCCTTGTGGCACCCCCTTTTTGGTATGGTCCGGCTAGCTACGCCGTCAGCGGTCCAGAGCAAGGCTCTATCGACGTATCCACCGAGAGATTCGGACGGCACGTCAAAGATGTACTGAATGGTTTTTGGGATGTCGGCTTTCGGTGGATCATCGTTGGGGTGCATCACCAGGGATTGGAAGGCCCCGAATCGTTGGCTATCCGGCAAGCGGCCGCGGAAGTGATCTTCGAGAAGAGTCACGCCGAGCGCGGACCTGGTTGGTGGGGCAGAGCCCCCCTTTCAGAGCAAGACCATGTCTTTAAACGTATCCAAGTCTGGCCATCCGTGCTGCCCCACGCGGCGAACAAAGGAGTCGTCATGGCCGACCACGCCGGTTTCTATGAAACGTCGCTTCTTATGGCTATCAACCCCAAACTCGTTGACTTGAACCGGTTGGGGAATGATGCGCCCTGGTACTCTATTGCCTCCAGCAGTATGGCTAGCGAGGCCAGTGTGGAAGCTGGAGAGGAAATGTTGAGGGTGATGGTTGAGGCTTGGGTAAATGAACTGTCGATATTATCACCTTCCTAGACTCGATAAATATCGAAGTGAGCGTTTCAGGTGATTGCAGAAGTTGAGAGGAAACGAATGGCGTATTATGGCACAATGACTTCAAGGGAACGAGTCTTAGCCACCTTTGAGCATCAGGAGCCAGATCACGTACCGGCCTGGTTGGGGGCGGCTCCCGAAACCCGGCAGATGCTGATAGACCGATTGGAATTAGACAGCGATGAAGCTCTATCAGAATATTTGGGCGATGATTTTCGACGCGTATATGCCACTTATACCGGCCCGGTTGAGTTCAGCCCCGAAGAAAATCTAACATCTGGTTCGTCTTACCGTACTCCCTTTGGGGTAGAGCGGCATGGCTATGGTTATGGCATGCCTCGAGAGCACCCCCTGGCCAAAGCCACATTGAAGGAAGTACATGAATATCCGTGGCCCGACCCGGCCTGGATGGATGTTTCTGGTATCAGGGCTGAAATCGAGGTCTGGCAAGGACAATACGCCATTTTAGGCGGCGACTGGTCCCCTTTCTGGCATGACGCCATCGATCTGATCAATATGGAGAACCTCCTTTATAAGTTGTATGACGAACCGGCCCTGGTCGATGCCCTACATGAACACATTGTCGATTACTATTTCGGTGTCACTCGGCGCATTTTTGATGTTGCGGCCGATCTAATCGATATATTCTTCATCGGCAATGATTTTGGCGGCAAAACCGGGCCGCTGATAAGTGAAGCCATGTTTAGGCGATTTATCTTGCCCCATCTGAAG